>JAPKZH010000216.1 GCA_026393905.1 Candidatus Aminicenantota bacterium | reverse complement strand
CCTTACGGCTACATCTGCAATAGAAAATAAAATGAGGAGCATTGCGACGAAGCAATCTGATCCGCAGGGTCATTCCGAGCGGAGCGAGGAATCTCCTCCCTTCATCGCGAATGACTTAAGAGGAGATTGCCACGACAGCTTCGCTGTCTCGCAACGACTGCGTCGGATTGCCACGCCGCAAGAACGGCCGGCAGTGCCGATGGAATAATTATTATTGCGCTAAAATAAAAAATGGGGAAATGGATATTGTGTCTCCCTTTTTTATAATATAAGCTACGAGCGTTCGGAACGGGGAATGACGACGCTCAAATCCGGCTTTCATGACATTTCCATGACATTCCTAGAAAAGCCGTTGGCTACAATTCAATCATAAGGACGGACATCTTTCCGATGGCGCTTGGGTCTTCCGGTTATCGCAGGCAAATTTTTCTTTTTCTGGCGGCCGTCATTGTTCCCTGCCTGGCCCTGGTGGTCTCCAGCGTTCTGGGAGTCAGACAGGAGAAAGAGCTGGCCGAGAAAAGGAGGGCCGAAGACGAGCGCCGCCGCGCCATAGAGATCGGCCAGCATCTGCTGGTCCGGCTGGAGAAGGTCAAGCTCGAAGAATCGCAGGAGGCAGCCTTCCGGCCGGAAAGGCTTTCCTTTTCTATCTATAGAAATCCTGAAGTGATCTTGATCGGCCGAATCAGTGAAGGCCGTCTCCTGCTGCCATGGGAGTTTTCGCCGGGCTTTCTAGAATCTCAAAGAGCCCTCAACGATAGCGATTTCCGCCGGAAAATCGAAGAGGCAGAAAACACGGAATTCCAAAAGAAAGATGCCGCGGAGGCGGCCGCCCAGTTTCGCCAGGTCATGGCCGAGGCGGGGCAGGGCGCCCAAAAAGCATACGCCCGGCTCCTGCTCGCCCGCGCCCTGGCCAAATCCGGCCAAAAGAATGAAGTCATCGCGCACTATCGGGATCTTTTGAAGCTTCCTGCCTCTCTCACGGATGAGCTGGGAAATCCCATCTATCTCTATGCCGCGGAGCGCCTTGTGGAATTACGGACAGCGGCTGAGGAAGTCGCAGACCGTCTGCAGGCCGCCTTGGAAGAAAAGCGCTGGTCGTCGCCTGTGGAATCCTCGATGACCGGCTCGTTGTTGGAAAAGCTTGTCCGAGATGCGGCAGGGCGTCCCTTCGAGGCTAAAGTGAAATCCGGCCAGAGCGAGATGAGCCTATATATCCAGAAGCTCGAAGAGATTCTTGCCCTGGAGCGGGATTTCTCGAGATATTCCTTCCTGTTCGGCCAGGAATGACAGGGCCTTGGAAAAGAGCCCGTTTGGGCGACGGACAAAAACGGCTCCTGGCTCCTGGGCGTGACGTCTCCCTTGGCTCGAATCGGCCGGCTTATTGTCGTCGTCCGAATCCAGGATCTCGCCGCCGCCCTGCGCCGAGATGATGGTTTCGTCCAGGCTTTTCCGGGAGAATTCAGCTTTGCCTCAGGCGACGATCCCAGTGGAGAGCCTCTGGGGCCGAATTTTCAGGGGTTGAATATTACTTTTCCCGGGATCGGAGGCCGCTCCCCCTCCGGTGCCTGGAATTTTCAGCGGTCTTATTATGTTCCGGTCGTAGCCCTTGTTGTCGCCTTGACTCTCTTCGGCGCCTACCTTTTGTGGAGGGATGTCCGCCGTGATTTGAAACTGGCCGAGATGCGGTCCCAATTTGTCTCCAGCGTCTCCCACGAGCTCAAAACTCCCTTGACCGCCATCCGGATGTTTGCCGAAACGCTCCGGCTGCAGCGGTCCAAGGACCCGAAAGTACAGGATGAATATCTCGACACCATCGTCAAGGAGAGCGAGCGCCTCAGCCGCCTCTTGAACAACGTCCTCGACTTCTCCAAAATCGAGCAGGGGAAAAAGGTTTACAGGCCCGAGCCGACTTCCCTGTACGAGGTCATCCAGGCCACGGCCAGGACCATGGAATATCCCTTGAGCCGGCAGGGATTCTCCCTCCGCATCCAGACCGAAGACGGCCTGCCCGATGTCTGTCTGGATCGAGACGCTCTGGAACAGGCCCTCCTGAACCTGCTCAGCAATGCCATGAAATATTCGGGGAATTCGCGGGAAATTCATCTTAAGCTCCTGATAAAGCAAGGCTGGGCCCTGATCCAGGTAACCGATTTTGGTATAGGGATCGATCCGCGTGAACATCAGCGCATCTTCGAAAAGTTCTATCGCGCGGCTTCTCCGGAAAACGAGCGCCTGCCCGGGACGGGATTGGGGCTGTCCCTTGTCGCTCATTTCGTCAAGGCCCAAGGCGGCCGCATCGAAGTGGACAGCGCGCCGGGACGCGGCAGCACGTTCGCCCTCTATCTTCCCCTGGAGACGAAGCGATGAAGCGGATTCTGATCATCGAGGACGATACGGCCATTCTCCGCGGACTCAAAGACAACCTCGAATTTGAGCACTACGAAGTCCTCACCGCCGCCGAGGGCGAACAAGGCTACTGTCTCGTCCACGAAAAAAAACCCGACCTCATCATCCTGGACCTGATGCTGCCCCGGATGAGCGGCTATGAGCTCTGCCGGAAGATCCGCAGCGAAGGGATCCTCATCCCGGTCCTCATGTTGACCGCCCGCGGGGAAGAGCCGGACAGAGTCCGCGGCCTTGACCTGGGAGCCGACGACTACATGACCAAGCCTTTTTCATTGCCCGAGCTGCTGGCCAGGATCCGGGCCCTCTTCCGCCGTCTCCAGCATCTCAAGGCCGGCCGTCTGCCTGACGAATTGCGGGTCGGAGATTTCGTAGCGGACTTCAAGCGGTTTGAGGCCCGTAAAGCGGACAAAACGCTCGACATGTCGCGTAAAGAATTTGGCGTGCTGCGGCTTCTGGCCGCCCGCGCCGGCGAGGTCGTAACCCGCGACGAATTGCTCGACGAGGTCTGGGGCTACGACCAATTTCCCACCACCCGGACTGTGGACAACCATATCGCTCTGCTCCGCTCTAAAATCGAAGACGACCCGGCCGAGCCGCGATATTTACTCACGGTGCGGGGCGTAGGGTATAAGCTTGTCAGCGGAGGATAAATCTTTGGACAAAGGGCGGGTATTCGCCAAAATATTACATAAAAAAGACATTTCTGTGACAGTCTCATGACACAGCCGGCCCAGACAGGAATTAATATCAAGGGTGAAACCTGGATTGAAGGAGGCCTTTCATGAAAAAAATTTTCACCCTTTTGGCTTTTATCATTCCTCTGGCTCTTTTGGGAAACATCCTGGCCCAACAAGCAAGCTATGACCTGTTTCAAAAAGCCCTGGCCAAGGAAAAAGCGGAAGGCAACCTGGAAGAGGACATTGCCCTCTTCCAGAAGGTTGTCGACAAGGGTGAGGACGAAGCCCTGGCCGCCCAGGCCCAGCTCCACATCGGGATGTGTTATGAAAAGCTGGGCCTGGGAAAGGCGCGCGAGGCGTATCAGAAGGTTATCTAGCGCTTTCCCAAGCAAGCGGAAAGCGTTCGGGCGGCTAGAGAAAAATTGGCCCAGCTCCAACAAGCAGTGGCCTCTGCCGAAAAAGATGACGGAACGTTCAAGATGCGACTGGTCTTGTCCGATATCGGGCCTATGTTTGGCGCGGTTTCTCCTGACGGCAAGTCTCTCGCCATTATGGATTCGAAATCGGGCGACCTCTCTGTCCGGGATATCGAGACCGGGCAGACGAGACGGCTGACCAAGAATGACAATCCGACGGCCGGAATGTTTTTCTTCGGACGGTGGTCCCCTGATGGGAAAAAAGTCGCCTATGCCTGGTTCAACAAAGACAACTATTCCGACCTCCGCCTGATTGGAGCAGACGGCTCCGAGCCCCGCATCCTATTCCAGGATAAGGATTACGATATCATCCCCATGGGCTGGTCCCCGGACGGCAAATTCATTCTCGCTGGGGTCCAAAAAAAGAATGCGGAATATCAGGTTGTCCTGGTATCAGCCGCCGACGGAACTGTTCAAATCCTGAAAACATCCACGATCCCCCCCAGCGCACTGAATATGAGCTTCTCCCCGGACGGCAAATATATCGCCTACGACTCTCCCCAGAAGGAGAATGCTAAAGAGAATGATATTTTCCTGCTCTCGCGCGACGGAAAACAAGAAATCCGGCTTGCCGAACACCCGGCTCATGATTCGTTTTTAGGCTGGGTGCCCAACTCGAACGCACTTCTCTTTGCCAGCAACCGGGCCGTAAGCCGGGACCTTTGGGTGATCCATACGGCCGATGGTAAACCTTTGGGCGAGCCTGCCCTGGTCAAAAAAGAGGTAGGCACGATTCAGCCGCTCGGCTTTACAGACAAAGGGTCTTTATTCTACGGCGTCGGGACGTACATGGTGGACATCTATGAGGCGGCCGCCGATCTGGACAAAGGAGTGATCGTGGATCCGCCAAAAAAACTCAGCCAGAAATTCATGGGCCCATTCTATTACCCCAATTGGTCTCCCGACGGCAATTCCTTGGCTTATCTGGCGGAGCGAAGAGAGGCGGGCAAGCCGAGCGCCTTTTTCATCTGTGTGCGGCCCGACAAAAAAGAAGGAGAGGAACGCTGGATCCCGATTAAGATTTCTTCCAACTGGGAATTGAATTGGTCTTCCGACGGCCGCTCATTCTTTG
>JAPKZH010000149.1 GCA_026393905.1 Candidatus Aminicenantota bacterium | reverse complement strand
TGGGAAGTCAAGAAAGCCTTCCAATATGTCAAGATCAGAATGATGGGAACGCGGGATAGGCGCCCCGCCGTCGAAATTTTAAATCAATACAATTTCATCAACCTGAGCAAGTTCAATCTCCGTTGGCGCTATGTGGCGGACGGAAACGAGCTCATCGCCGAAGGCATAATTCCGAATCCTGATATCGCGCCCGGTGAGGGCAGGATTTTCAACCTGGATATGCCCTCCTTTGACCCGAAATCGGGCGTCGAATATTTTCTGAATGTTTATATCGTCACGGCCAACCAAGAAGCCCTGGTTCCGAAAGGGCATGTTGTCGCCGCCGCCCAGTTCCGGGACCGCATCGTCAAGCCCGGAAAAACAACGGCCGTCTCCTCTCTGCCCGCTTTAAAACTTACTCAAAACGAAGGCACCGCCTCCGCGGAAGGCAAGGAGTTCTCTGTCGCTTTCGATAAAAAATCGGGCCTTCTTGCCTCTTTCCTTTATCGCGGTAAAGAATTCTTGAAGTCGGGACCGGCGCCGAATTTCTGGCGCGCTCCAACGGACAACGATTTCGGCAACAGGATGGACCGGCGGTGCGCCGTTTGGCGGAAAGCCGGGGACAATCGGAACCTCGATAAATTCGAGGTCAAGCAGACCGGGCCTTCTGAGATTGAAGCGGTCGCCGACTATTCGCTTAAGGATGTCCAGGCCAAATACCAGGTCAGGTACAAAGTCCTCGGCAGCGGAGATGTCATCGTCGAAGCGCGTTTTTCACCGACGGCCAGGAACCTGCCCGAAATTCCTCGCTTCGGAATGAAGATGGCCCTGCCCGCGGAATTCCATAAGATTCAATGGTACGGCCGGGGGCCTCACGAAAACTACGTCGACCGGAAGACCTCAGCCTTTGTCGGGTTCCATAAAAGCTCGATCGCCGAGATGATCATTCCCTATGTCAGCATCCAGGAATACGGGAACCGTGTCGATGTCAGGTGGGTGGCGCTATCCAATGAAGAAGGCGCGGGACTCCTGGCCGTGGGCATGCCCCAGATCGATTTTAGCGCGCTGCCCTACACGCCCGAGGACCTCACCCAGGACAAGCGCGGCGATAAACATCCGGTGGATATTGCCAAAAGGGATTTTGTCTCGCTCAACTTGGATTACGGCCAGATGGGCGTGGGTGGAGATGACTCCTGGGGAGCGCTCACCCATCCTCAATACCAGCTTCGCCCGAGGGATTATGCTTATAAATTCCGGCTGAGGCCGTTCAGTAAGAATGACGATTTGACGGCCCTCAGCAAAATAATCTATCAATAAAAACGCATGAGGGGACGGTGCCTTTCGGCTGCCGTCCCCCTAAAAATCTATTTCTTGACGATTTCGACGCGGCGGTTCTTGGCCCGGCCGTCTTCGCTGCGGTTATCGGCGATAGGCTTGTCTTGGCCCCAGCCTACGGCGCTCAGCTGGCCGGCGGCGATCCCCTTCTGGACAACGGCGTTCATGACTGATTTGGCCCGTTGTTCCGAAAGCGTCTTGTTCGAGGCCGACGTCCCCACATTGTCCGTGTGGCCTTCGATGCTGATCTTCAGGTCTGCATGGGCTTTCAGGAGCGCGGCGATCTGATCGATGATGGGCATGGACTCGGGCTTGATTTCTGATTTGCCCGTGTCGAAATTGATATAGAGAGCCATGAAGCCATCTTTATTAAGAGCGTTGTACATGGCGTCCGCTGTTATTTCCTGGACCATCTCCCCTTTTTCAAGAATGATCAGCTGGATGCCGGTGGTACCATTATAGGTCGCGATCGAGACCCAGATTTCACGGTTATTCTTGACGAGCTTGAAGGTTGCCGCCCCGGCGTTGGCGTCCTGGTAAAGTGTGACACCCCCGAGGGATTTGACGGCAGTTTCGTAATTGCGGATGATCTGGAGGCCGCTGGGGGCTTGGGCACCTTCCTTCAAGTTGTAGTCGATCACGGTTTTATCGCCTTCGACGGTCTGCGTCTTGCCGTCCGCGATGGTGAATTCCACGGCATCGAAATTCTTTCCACAGTTGGTAATATAATAATTCTTCATCCGGGTGAACAGCGGATGGTCCTTGCAGCCTTCGGCGTCCGTTTCCTGGGCAAAGCCGAGGCTGGCCGCGGCCAGGATGGCCAGCGCGAAACTTGAAACCACCAAGAACCTGGGAATCCTTTTCATCCTGATCTCCTTTCTAATTTTTTTTCTTAGGTTTCCGAAGATAAAAAGACCGTGCACCCGGCTTCGACCATTCTCTCCCTGCGTTGTCCCCGCAGTTAACTCAGGCAAGGCTGACTGAAGCACAAGAGGCCGTCCTGCTGCCG
>JAPKZH010000248.1 GCA_026393905.1 Candidatus Aminicenantota bacterium | reverse complement strand
CCTGGAGCCGGAGGGAGAGCGGGCGGCCCGGGCCAAAGATATCATCAGCGCCATCAAGAAGTGAATGAACAAAGGGCGCCCAGCTTTTTCCAACTTATTAAAAATAAAGGAAAAAGAAGCGCTTAAACATTACTGGTAGTTGATGTCCAAGAAAAAGCGATCCCGGAAAAAGAAGCAGCAAATTCGCCCGCCGCGGCCTTCCCCCGCGCCCGAGGCCGTCGCCGGCCGGCCGCAAATAAAAGACAAGGCTGCGAAGCTCGAGCCTGCCGACAAAAAAGGCCCCCGGAAACTCCGGATCGTTCTCGTCGCCCTGATCATCGTGATCGGAGCGGCGGCGCTCGTCGTCCTCGTCCGGCCGCGCCGGGTTCCCATCACAAGGGACAGCCGGCTGAACGTCCTGCTGATCACCTTGGACACGACCAGAGCCGACCGGATCGGGGCCTACGGCTATGCCAAGGCGAGAACGCCCAATCTCGACGCCATCGCCCGAAACGGAGTCTTGTTCTCTAACGCCTACTGCCAGGTCCCGTTGACCCTTCCCTCGCACTGCTCGATCATGACCGGAGCCTTGCCTATCTCTCACGTGGTCCACAACAACGGCACGTACACCCTGGCCGCCGACAAAGTCAGCCTGGCCGAGCTTTTGAAGGGCCAGGGTTACAAGACGGCCGCTTTTGTCTCCTCGTTCTCCGTTGATTCTCGCTTCGGCCTCGACCAGGGATTCGATGTCTATGACGATAATTTTCAGGAAAACCTGCCCTTCAAAGCCCTGAACTCCGAGAGAAAGGCCGAGCAGGTCTACACCGCCTGCCTGCCCTGGTTCGACAGGCTCAAGGACGAGCCGTTTTTCTGCTGGGTCCATTTCTTCGACCCGCACCTTCCCTACAACCCGCCGTCGCCCTATCGGGAGGACTTCAAGGATCGCCTGTATGACGGCGAAGTCGCCTACATGGATTACATCATCGGCGAGCTTATGAGAAAGATCCAGGATAAGAACCTTCTCGGCCGGACCCTGATCATCGTGGCCGGCGACCACGGCGAGGCGTTCGGTGAGAAGGGCGAAGCCGGCCACGGCATGTTCCTGTACGACATGGCCATGAAAGTGCCGCTCCTTTTTTACGCCGAAAATCATCTTCCCGCCTCGAGCCTCATCCCGGCCCGGGTCCGGCTGATCGATATCCTGCCCACCGTCCTGGACCTGCTGAATATCCCCACGCCCGAATCCGTCCAAGGGACAAGCCTTATTCCCTATATCCAGAAAAAAAAGAAAAGCAACCTGGATTCCTATATAGAAACCTATTATCCCAAGGAGAATTACGGATGGTCGCCGCTCGTCGGCATGATCGCCGGCGATTGGAAATACGTCCGGGCTCCCAAAGAGGAGCTCTATGACCTGAAGGCCGACCCGAACGAGGCCAAAAATGTATTTGCCTCCGAAAAGAAAACGGCCGCAAAATTGAAAGCCGGGCTGGACGGGCTGATCAAAGAGAGCGTCGTTCCCGGCGCCTCGGCCAAGCGGACACTGACGGCCGAAGAGCAGGCCCGGCTACGGTCTCTCGGCTATGTGGACTATTCCGACAAAACGGCGACGGGGGAAGCCCCCGATCCGAAGGACAAGCTCGATGAGCTCCGGATGATTCAAGAGGCGGAAAAGGCGGAGTTCGAGAGCAACTATGCGGCCGCGGCGGCGCTCCACGAAAAAATGCTCACCCTGAGGCCGAACTCCGCGTCGAGCTATATCAACCTTGCCCTGGCCCAGGCCCGGATGAAAAACTTCGATCTGGCCATTCAAACGCTGAGGCTGGGACTGGCAAAGATCCCCGGCTCGGAACTCCTGCTTTCCCGTTTGGGCTATACATATCTCGTAACCCAGCGCGCCCAAGACGCCTCTGACACGATGGCCGAGGTCCTCAAGATCAACCCCAGGAATATGGATGCCCTGACGGCCTCGGCCATGATCATGATCAATCAAGGCAAAAAAGAAGAGGCCCTGAGTTTCTTCGAAAGGGCCCTGGCCATTGAGCCCGAGAATAAATTTCTCCGGATGAGCTATGCCCAGGCCTTGGCCGACCTTCGCAAGCTGGCCGAAGCCATCGCCGTCTACACCAAGCTGACCCAGGATTATCCCCAGGACAACCTGGCGTTTCAGTTCCTGGGAATCGTCTATGCCATGGCCGGTGATTTCGACAAGGCCGCCGAATTCCTGAAGGAAGCAACCTACCTCAAGCCGACGCCGACCGCTTATTATTTTTTGGCCATGGCCTATAAAGAAAAGGGCGAAATCGCCGAAGCCGTCCGCTATCTTGAATTATATGTCGAAGATACAAGGGGTGAGCCCGAGACGAGAGTCCGCAGCGCCGAAACGGGGTTGAAATACCTAAAAACCCTTTTAAAATAAAGCTTTGATAAGGGATTCGCTCCCTTGCCGCCCGCTAATGAATGGGGTCCTATCACCGACCAGATCCTTCGTCCTCTGACATTATTGGTGTAATCGCACTTCAGAATATCATTGCGATCCGCTCTTGCGGCGTGGCCATCCAACCTCGTCATTGCGAGGCACGAAGTGCCGTGGCAATCTCCGCTTAGGTCTCTCGCGATAAAAGCGGAGATTCCTCGCTTCGCTCGGAATGACAGATTAACGTGTCATTGCGAGGCACGAAGTGCCGTGGCAATCTCCGCTTATGTCTCTCGCAAAAAAAACGGAGATTCCTCGCTTCGCTCGGAATGACAGATTAACGTGTCATTGCGAGGCACAAAGTGCCGTGGCAATCTCCGCTTAGGTCTCTCGCGATAAAAGCGGAGATTCCTCGCTTCGCTCGGAATGACATGCTGCGGAGATTCCTCGCTTCGCTCGAAATGACATTTCGTGTCAGAGCGCCACATCGATTGTTCCTGAGAATGAGATAAATGGCTATCTTTTGATCAGGATGAAAATCTGACAATATTTTTTGCGTCCATTAAGCCGTCCATGAATAATCAATACTATGTCTATATTCTGACGAATCAAAGAAATACGGTCCTTTATGCCGGCGTCACGTCTGACCTGGAAAAAAGGATCTATGAGCATAAATCGAAACTAATCGCAGGCTTCACAAAAAAGTACAATGTCAACAAACTCGTCTATTATGAGATATTTGAGATCATTGACGAGGCGATTAAGAGAGAAAAACAAATTAAGGCCGCCACCAGGAAAAAGAAAATCAAGCTGATCGAGAATACGAATCCAGGTTGGAATGATCTTGCGGAAAAATTATGAGATTGCCACGCCGCCAGAGCGGCTCGCAATGACAAAACTGCCGATAAAACAAGTATTTTTGTGATGAGTCGCTTGACCCCCTTGCCCCCGATCGGCCGGTCGGTGACAGGCCCCGCTTAGTCTGGTGTCAAACCTACTCATTACGCAAAAGTGAACATTCCTCGATCCTTTTCCGTATGGAACTAACTTTGATGGCGCTTGTAATCGCATTCCCTTCCAATATAAACCGGGGTCAAAGCTACTTTTTACGCTTTTGCGTAAAAAGTAGCTTTGACCCCAAAAATTGACTCAAGAGGTGAGCCCGAGACGAGGGTCAGGAGCGCCGAAACGGGGTTGAAATATATAAAAACCCTCCTCAAATAGATTGGACCCCGAAAACAAAAAAAAGGCCCGGCCCCCGTCCGGGGACCGGGCCTTTGTATCTTATTCTGCGATACTTGCTTCTACGCGAACTCCAACATCAGAAGGAGAACCGGGCGCCGACTCTGGCGGACCAGGCGCCGTACTTGCCCGTCCAATAAGGATTGCCGTTGTTCCAGGGGGCATTCCACTGGTTGACGGTGATCTTCTCATTGACCCACTGCTTCCAATCCTTGTAATTGTTCTTCTGGCCGAGCAGCTCCGCATCCGTCATCCGGAGCATTTGATAGTTGGCCTGCATGTTATAGCTCGTGACGGTCGAGGTGTTGGTGGCGTTGTAGACGGTGAGGTTGAGGTTGACCGTGTACTTCTTGGCGATCCTCAGGTTGTACTCGAGATAGAGATCCATCGTGAACAGGAAGGGATAGCGCTTGCCCGTGTCGAAATAGCCGTCCGGGAAGATCTGCATGTCGTTGAAGGAAAGGGAGGTGGTCAAGGGCAGACCGCTTCTGCCGTAGGCGACGACGCCCACGGTCAGGCCGAACGGGAAGGCATAGGAGCCGTAGGCTTTGAGGTAGTGGGTTCTATCCGAGGGCAGGACTCCATCCAGCGGACGGCCGTGGATGTCATACCGCTCGAAGTAGAGGTCCCAGTACCGCTCGACGTTGGGCGAGTTGCGGCCGTTTTCGTCCGAGGACGAAAGACCGCCGCAGTTGCCCGTCATCCGGCTCCAGGTGTAGTTGAAGCCGCCCTGCCAGTTGTTGCTGAAGCGCTTTTCGACAGCCAGGTTCAAGCCCCAATATTCTCTCTTCGGCTTCGGGGCAGGCCAGAACGTATCGGAGAACTTTCCGCCCTGCGAAACCGGCAGCGTCCAGCCTTCACCCGGGTTGGCGATGTAATACTGCTCGGAGAAGTTGCCGGAGCCCGGCGGGTCCTCAAGCAGCACGCCCACGTCTTCGATCGTCCGGATGAGGTGCTTGTACACCAAACGAGCGCTGAAGGAGATCTCTTCCGTGACCTTCTTCTCGGCGCCGAAGGTGACTTCGCTCTGGGAAACAGGCTTCAGGTCGGGGTCGGTCGTGTCCCAAGACACCGTCCGCCAGTTCCGGGAGCCCATGTAGGTGCCGCCGGCGGCCTGGTCGGCCTTGTTGTTGATGTCGCCGCTGGCCGCGATTTTCGTGAAGTCGTAGTTATCGAACGTGTAGTAGCTCGTCCACCACTTGAATCCGCCGTAGGCGCCTTCGGCCATGTATAGCTTCATGACGTCGTAGTAGATGCCGAAGCTTCCGAACAGCTTCAGGCTCGAATCGCCGAAGAAGTCATAGACCACGCCCAGCCGCGGCGCCAGCTTCTGGTCGAAGCCGAACTTGATCGGCTTGTAGTCTTTGTACTGGGGATCGGTCGTGGCCAAGGAGGGAACGTATTCGCTTTCGGTGCGGAGCCCGAGGTTCAAGGTCAGCTTCTGGCCGATCGTCCAGGAATCCTGGAGGTAGATGGCCCAGTTATTGCTGGCGACGTTGAAGAAGGAGCCGTAGGTCGATTGAAAGTCATTGCGGATCTGGTAGTTGCCGTACGTGCCCATGACAACCACGCCGTCGGGCCTGACGTAGGGCGCGCCCCAGACCAGGGCTACCAGGGGAGCCTGGGGACTCTGGTCGACATCCTCGTGGAGGCGGATGTACTGGACGCCGGCTTTCCAGGCGTGCTCGCCGGCCAGGGTGAGATAGTAGGTGAAGTCGAGGTTACCGCTCATCCTCTCGTTGATGTATTTCTTGGTGACGGTGGTGCCGGCGCCGTTGTTCCAGCCGGAATAGTGCTTTAAGCTGTCGGGAATTTCCGCATAGTTCATGTTCGAGTTGGTGAAACTGTAGTACGTACCGGGCACGAAGAGCTGCTGGTTGGCCGTGTTGGTGTGGAAGAAGCCGCCGCGCGCGCTGATTAGGAAGTTGTTGCTGACCGTGTAGTCGATATTGGCGTTTCCGGACCAGTTCGGATAGTCAAAGCCGGGCTGCTGGCCCGCTGTAAGAAGGCCCAAATTGGTAGAGGGGTTGATGGGGTTCCAATCTGTTCGATAAGAGTAATACTTATTCGATGTCCCGGCAATGCCCGGATAGCTGCCACGGTATTTGTAGAAGTTGTTGTTGGTGCTGATGGCCATCCGCATGCCCTTGAAGGGGGCGATGGTGATCTTCGCCTGCCAATAGTAGTAGTACAACTTCTGATTGAAATTGTAGGTCTGGCGGCCCTGCCGCGGATCTTTGATCGTATCTCCCGGAACCTTGGCTTTGGTCAGGTCGACAGGGTCGACCGTGAACCACCGGTCGGCGTAGGTCCTGGCATAGATGGGGTTGAAGGAGCCGAAGAACCACAGCTTGTCCTTGAAGATGAAGCCGCCGAGGTTGAAGACTCCCTCCATCCGCTGATAGTCGTCGCGATTCTTTCCGCCATTCCAGTAGAGGTCGTCGCTGTTGTAATACTCATAGTCCGACCAATCGTAGGGCGAGGCGGCATAGGGGCTCATCCGCAGGGAATCCTTGGCTTTCCCCTGGAAGAGCAGCGTCTGGTTGTTGTAGTAGCCAAAGATGTCGCCGTGGAACTCGTTGCCGCCCGAGCGGCTGATGACGTTGATCACACCGCCCATCGACCCGCCGAACTCGGCGTTGTAGCCGGAGGCCGTGACCTTGACCTCATCCAGCTGTTCCATGACGATGCTCTGGGCCTGGGTGCCGACACGGAGGTTGTTGACGTTCGTGCCGTCGATGTAGAACATGTTCTCCGTGCCGGACGCGCCGTCGACGGAGAGACCGCCCTGGTTGCCTTCATACTGGACGCCCGGAACCGTGCTCAGGAGGCCTGTGAAATCCCGGTTCCTGGGCAGCTGCATGAAGACTTCCTTGGTCATCGTGCTGCTTTTAGTCGTGCTCTTGACGTCGATCAGGGGGCTCTGGCCCACGACCGTGATTTCTTCGGCAAGGGCGCTCTGGTCCAGCTGGACGTTGAGCGTGAGGGTCTGTTCCAGCTGAAGGATGACTTCGCGCCGGGTCAGGGTCTTGAAGCCGGGCAGCGTGAACCGGACAGAGAACGTGCCGGAGGGCAGAGAAAACAGACGGTAGGTGCCTGTTTCGTCGGTGACGGCATTCGCCAAACCGACCATTCTCGCGCTGTCGCAGGTGATAGAGACGCCGGGAAGCGGTGCTCCTTCAGCATCGGTGACTCTGCCGACGATTCTTCCGGTTGGAACCTGAGCCATGGACAGACCGAGCATCAGGAGAACGGCAAGTGCTGTGAAAAAAATTTTTCTAGTCATTATCGATTTTTTCTCCTTTTTCCTTGAATTCCCCTCAAAAGCAGGATCCAAGATAAAAAGTTGTTCGCCCCTCCTCTTTCAGGGATTGAGCGAAACAAACCGAAACCCTGGAGCAAAGGAAGCAATCTCTGCTCCGAACCCTACAGGCATAGAATTCGCGTTTTGTGATTCTCACCTCCTTATTTGTCATGCAAATAGCCTTTCAAACCACTGTTATAAGCAAAAAACATACCAACCCGCATTGCTTTCTATTTCATTTGTTTTCAAGTATTTAATATTTAAAGTGCCCAGAAATCATCCAATTCCTTGAATTTCATCCAAAAAATTGAATTTCATCCAAAAAACCATCAAAAAGGATTCGGGGTCAAACCTTCACATTCAACATCATCGTCCCCAAGAAACAAGCAACTTTCGACAATGCGCCCACCTCTAGTATTTTGTTGAATGTTGAGGTTTGACCCCGGGGTTTCCTTGACTTTGGCAAGGGGGCATTCTATATTTATCCTGAAGGAAGGAGCAAAGCGATGGAAATTGAGATGAAAATCAAGGGCCTCGTGGTGGACCCGATTTCCAAGATGCCCATTGTCGTGCTCGAAGACCCCATGAGCGACCAGATCCTGCCGATCTGGATCGGCGTATTCGAGGCCAACGCCATCGCTTTGACCATCGAGAACATCCCCACGCCCCGGCCGATGACCCACGACCTCATCAAGAATTTTCTGAACAAGCTCAGCATCTCCGTGGACCGGATCGTCGTGAACGATGTCCGGAACAACACCTTTTACGCGACCATCCATTGCCGCTATCAGGAAAGGGAGCTGCTGCTCGATTCTCGCCCCTCCGACGCCATCGCCCTCGCCCTGCGCATGAATTCTCCCATCTTCGTCGAGGACGAAGTGGTCAAGCGGGCCCACGGCCTGAAACTGGATGAAAACCTGGAGAACTCCGAGAACCTGAGAAAGTGGCTGGAGACGCTCAAGCCGGAAGACTTCGGCAAGTACAAGATGTAAGGGCTGGCCAGCGACAGGACCCCCGCCGCGTCCGAATTTCTTACGTCCGCAGGCGGAAGAGCAGGTAGAGGCCGATGAGGCCGAAGACGAGATTGGGCCCCCAGGCGGCAAAAAAAACATTCAGGAAACCGACATGGCCCAGGCTTCTGAAAACGCCGATGGCGACCCAATAGACCATGGCGATGGCCAGGCTCACGCCGATCCCGACGAGGGTCCCCCGCTTTCCCATCGAAAACGCAAAGGGGATGCCCAAGAGCGTCATGATCAGGGCGACGAACGGGAAAGAGATCTTGGAGCTCAAGTCCACTCTGAAGCCGACGGTTACAAAGCCGAGCTCTTTGATCTCGCGGACATACTGCCGGAGTTCGCCGTAGGTCATCTGGGAGGGCTCTCTCCATTCTTTCAAAAAAGATCACTTCCCCTCCTCCAAAGCCAGGTCCATCGTTTTGAAGACCAGGGCCCCCGGGCTTTTTGGCGCCTCCCCGGCGAATTCCCTGATCCAGCCGTTTTCCATATGCAGGAGGTTTTCTTTCAAGACGGCCCTTTCCGCATAAATCCTGCGCTTCAAAGACCAGTTGGAAAGGTCCAGGTCGAAGATCGAAAGCCAGCTGAAAGCGGCCTTTTCGGGGTCAAAATAGCTGTAGTGGTAGAACCGGTCCCTCTTTTTGTTGGCGACCCAGCGGCGGTTCAAGTAGCCGTAGCTCCGGGGAGAGACGTCCGTGATCTTGTTCCATATTTCCTCGGCTTTTTTATTGGCTTGGGGGAGGACGCGCTCCTGGATATGAAAGGCCAGCCAGCCGATCAGCCCGGCCAGGAACACCGCGGGAAGGACCGCCCGGTAGATGCTGATGCCGCAGGCTTTCATGGCCGTGACCTCGTTGGACTTGGTGAAAAGGCCCAGCGTCAGAAGCGTGGCCGCCAGGGCCGTCATCGGCAGGCTGTAATGGATGAACTCGGGGATCCGGAAACGGATGTATCCGAGCAGCATGCTCATCGGCTTGCGATGCTCGTAGAGGATGCCCAAGCGATCAAAAAACGTGATGATGACGAATATCGAGATCAGGCTCAGGATGACGAGACTGGCGATGACCAGGTACTTCCTGATGAAATAGCGGTCCAGGATGTTGGGAAAGGCAAAAGACAAGCGGGGAACCTTCACGACCACGACCGGCGGCCTTGGCTTGGAAATATTTTTCCGGCGGGGCCGCAGAAAATGATCCAGAGACTTCAGCAGAGACGTTTCTTGAGAAGTCTTGCGGAAAAGATACAAGCCCAAAACGCTCAACAGGATGTTCGCTCCCCACATTCCCAGGAAAGGCGAAATCCGCCCTTCGAGGGCGAACTTTTCGCCGGCCGTGATGCACACGTAATAGACCAGAATGATGACCAGGCTGAGCGTAAAGCCGCTCGTCCGTCCGCCCTTTTTCGTCGAAACTCCCAGCGGAAGGCCGAGAAAGACAAAAATCCAGCAGACGAAGGGCAGG
>JAPKZH010000545.1 GCA_026393905.1 Candidatus Aminicenantota bacterium | reverse complement strand
GTCAACTGGGTCGTCCTCCTCATTCAACTCTTCCTGGTGTCCAGAATCTTCAAATGGCTCGGCGTGCGTGGAGCGATCTTCCTCTTTCCCCTCCTTTCGCTCGGCGGGTATGCCCTGGCTTCGTTCGGGGCGACCCTCCTCATCGTGCAGTGGGTCAAAACGCTTGAGAACGGAACGGATTATTCTCTGATGAACACGATCCGCGGGGCTCTTTACCTCATCACTACCAGGGAGGAGAAATACAAGGCCAAGGCGGCTATCGATACTGTCTTCGTCCGAGTCGGAGACGTTTTGTCGGCCGCGACCGTATTCCTGGGAAGCAGCTATCTCGCCTTCAAGATGGAGAACTACGCTCATCTGAACGTCGTGTGCGCCGCCATTTGGGTCCTCATGGCCTTTTTGATCGTCCGGGAGCATCGAAAACTGTCGGCGGCGCGGGCGGCCGTCAAGTGATACAGGGTGGCACAGTGAACGGTAACAAAACCCCGGCACAGGAGAAATAAGTTCAGAAACACCAGATATATCAGATTTATCGCGGACTAAGGAGAGGACTTCCGACGTTCCTGAGGAACCCGATATTAATTGATGTGCTGGTGTTAGAAAATTTTGTAAAAACTCTGCCCCTCTCGCTTTTCTTTCCCCTGCTCCTCCTTCTTCCCTCCCTCTCCGACTTGCCCTGGATGGTGATTGCAAAAAAGCGCGAGAAAGGATGGCTGGTCTAGATATTATTTAGGAAATCTCGGATAATATCTGTAGCAAAACATGATCACCATTAAGCCTAGAGGAGGCTGAAAAATGAAAGCACTCGTTCTTTTCAGAAGCTACCATGGCAACACGAAACAAATCGCGGAGGGCATAGCGAAAGAACTTGGCAGACAAGGTATCGAAACCATCGTTCAGGATCTTCGCCGGAAGCTCCCGGACTTGAGTGATATCGACTTCATCCTGATTGGCTCGCCTACGAGAATGGCGAGAGTCAATCGAAAAGCTTTACGCGTGCTGAAGCGCTTGCGAAAAAAAGGTTTTACAGAAAAACCGGTAGCGATATTTGATACCTATGGGCCTGTTCCGACAAAGCCTGAAGAAATGGAAAAGACAAAAAAATGGCTATACCCTGGAGCTGCCGGCATTATGCAAAAGGTGGCGAAGACCCTAGCCTTGAATGTGTACTCAGAGACTCTTCGTTGTGAAGTGCGAGGAATGAAAGGGCCTCTAGCAGATAACGAACTTGAAAAAGCGGCCTCTTTTACCAAAGAGTTTCTATCCACAATTGGAAAGAAGCCATAGAACCAGCACGGAGGAGAGGGCTGTGCGATTTATCATCCATGTCGATGGGGCGAAGCAAAATCGGAACATGAGCAGAAAAACCCGCCCGGCCGTCGGCCATCGGAAGACCTGGATGGTTTGGATCTTGGCTCTGAGCCTCATCCCCGCCTGCCGCGGCGCAAGAGATGTTCCCACAGTCCAAGTGAAAGACGGCAAACCTACCCTTGTTCTCCCGAGGCGGATAAAGGAATTCCTTGAGGACTATTTCGAAGACTGCAGGCTGCCAGGCCAGCAAGATATGACGGGGGAATGGGCATCATATCGGAATGATGTTCCCTATGCCGCCTGGGGGGACTTCAACGGCGACGGCAGGCTCGACCTGGCCCTGATTTTAATCGGAGCGGAACGCTGGCGGCTGGCCGAACTTCACCAGACGGCCGACGGGCTCTTTAAGGAAGTCGATATTGAGGGCTCGCTCCCCGGCCATGAGGACTTCACCCGCTATAACAAAGTCCAGAACTATCGAGTTTTTGTCGTGCCGGCCGGAGAGAGGCTTATCATCGACGGGAACCCAGTCGAGGGCAGTGAACACAAGTATGACAGCGTAGCCTTTTTCAGCATTAAACCCTCGGATAGCGGCATGCACTGCCGATGGAATCCAGAAACGGGTTTTCACTCCACGCAGCGGTTTAACAATTTCGTGGACTAGGCGCAGCGGAAGTCTATTGTCTTTCAGGCGATTTCTTGGCCGTCCGGAACGATGATTCGACCGACCGACCTTCTCCGCGGCCATTTCCTCTTCTTGACATCGATCATCCGCCGAACATATGATTTTTGTGCCGCAGACATTATGTTGTTGACGTTCAAAGGCAAGCCATAGCCTGCGGCCGAAAAAAAATAAAATCCTTTGCTCAAGGAGGCAGAATGGGAAACAGACGTGATTTCCTCCGGAACTGTGCCGTCGGCGTCGGCGTTCTGGCCGGCGCGCCTAACAACGTTCTCGAACGGATTCTCGCGGCGGGACGCGACACGGCCGATCTGAGTCCCGAACAGGTCGCGGCCGACGAGGACTTCTGGTTCGAGGTCCAGCAAGCCTTCACCGAAGACCGCAACTTCATCAATCTGAACAACGGCACCGTCCAGAACGGCCTCCGCATCGTCCAGGAAGCCGTTCGCCGGCACAGCGAATTTACAGGCAACGCCGCCTGGCACTCGATGGCCATTCTCGGGAAAGAGATCGAGAGCTGCCGGCGGCGACTGGCGTCGCACCTCGGCTGCGATCCCGAAGAGCTCGTCATCTGCCGCGGCGGAAGTGAGGCGGGCGAGATCCCGATCATGGGCTTCGATTTGAAGCGCGGTGACGAAGTGGTCACCACCAACCAGGACTACCCGCGGCTGGTCGGCTCCTGGAGGCAACGCGAAAAGCGCGAGGGCATCGTGCTCAAGATCGTCCAGCTTCCCGCCCCTCCCGTGCCTCTCGACCTTTTCTATCGATTGGTCGAGCAGGCAGTGACGCCGCGGACGAAGGTGATCCTGATCTGTCACATGACGCACTGGACAGGCCAGATGGCGCCGATCCGCCGGATCTCGGACATGGCGCATTCCAAAGGCATCGAAGTGATCGTCGACGGCGCGCATGGCTTTATGCACGTGCCTTTCAAGCTCGCGGACCTCGGCTGCGATTACTACACGGCCAGCCTCCACAAGTGGCTGATGGCGCCGCCCGGGAACGGCTTCGTCCGGATTCCGAAGGACCGGATCTCCAAGGTCTGGCCGCTGACACCGCCGTGGACGGACAACCCGAACGACATCCGCCGCTTCGAAGACGTCGGGACGCGCACCCCGGCCAACCGAGTCGCCATCGCCGAGGCGATCACCTTCAACGAAGGCATCGGCATCGAGCGAAAATCGGCGCGCATCCGGTACTTGAAAGAGCGTTGGGCCAACCGGCTTCGCGCGCTGCCGCGGGTGCGCTTCTACTCGAGCCTGGACCCTGCCGAGTCCTGCGGCGTCACCACCTTCGGCATTGAGGGCATGGACATGGCCAAGCTCACCGAGCATCTTCTCGACAAGTGGGGGATCATCGTCTCTCCAATCAAGCACCCGGACGGGTTGATCGATGGAATCCGGATCGTGGTGAACGTGTCGTTATCAGCCAGGGAAATCGACTATTTTGCCGACGTCATGGAGGGCATCATCAAAAAAGGCGCACTGGTCTAGGATCGTACGGGCAGCACCATCGGGCTACGTAGATCGGTCATTATTGAACCATAGCTGACAAGGATTTTCTTCTGCGCTTCTTGACGGCCGCTAATAAGAATCATCTAAGCGTCGCGACGTAGTTTCCGATCCCGACGACGATCGTGGACAGGATGAGGACGAGGATCCCACCTACAACTAGGCGGCGCGTCGGCCGGCTCGTTCCCTTCCATTCATGGAAGTAGATCCCCCACAGGCTGCTGAAGGTGATGATGAAGGCCATGTGGATGGTCCAGCTCGAAAAATCGTACTTTCCCATCTTGGTCGTGCCCATCCCGTAGAAGAAGAACTGAAAATACCAGGTGATGCCGGCCAGAGCCGAGAAAAGATAATTGGAGAAAAGCGACGGAGCCAGGTCTGGCTTTGGATTCTGAACGCGGAAATAATCGCGGCCCGTCTTGTTGCGGACGCTGAGAGTCAGGCACCAGATAGCGTTCGTCGTGAATCCGCCGAGAAGGGCCACGACCAAGACCGGGAAATTCTGGAACAACGGGGCGGTCCCGGCGCGGACCGCGGCCTCGGCGATGGGCTTTCCCGCCGCGAAAGAGAAGGCCATGCAGGAGCTCATGACGCCCGCGAAAATGGCCACCCAAGCGCCTTTCACAAATGAAAACTCGGCGATGGAAGCGCGTTTCTCGGCGTCAGTGAGTTCCCGCTCTTTTCGCATTCCGGCGCTGCCGCAAACGGCGATCCCCGTGAGGCAGACCACGATCCCGAGCAGCGTGATCCGGCCGGAGAGGCTCGCTGCCATGCCGGCAATCTGCCGGTTGAAAAGAGGCGGGACGAGCGTGCCGAATACGGCGCAGAACCCAAGCGAGAGAGCCATGCCGAGGGAGAGGCCGAGATAGCGCATAGACAGTCCGAAGGTCAGGCCGCCGATCCCCCACATCACGCCGAAAAGGTAAGTCCAAAACAGCGTCCCCTTGGAGGCCGAGGTCAGGACCTTGACGATGTCCGGGCAGGTCAGCAGCCCGACGACCCAGGGCGTAATGATCCAGCTGAAGAATCCGCCTGTCAGCCAGTATGTTTCCCAGGCCCAGCCGCGGACCTTCTTATATGGAATATAAAAGCTGCCGGCGGCGAGCCCGCCCAAAGCGTGGAGGAAAACTCCGAGAAAGGGATTGGGATTCATGGCGTCTCCAACATATCGCGCGAAATATATAACGCACGCCGATCGAAGTCAACTTGGAGGGGGAACCTGAAATTCCATTAATCTTTTAGCCAATCCTTGAGGATCTCCGCTTGAAGCGGAGTCGGGTTTGAGAGGGGACTGATCCGGAAGCTCCGCTCCGTTTTTTTCCCGAGAGTGACTTCGACTTCGCGGAGCGCGCCGCGACGCGAAACGAGGACTCGGACTTTGTCCCCGGCCTTCTTGGAATTGAAGATCTCGCCCATCGTCCGCGAGCTGACACGGGTGCCATCCAGGGCGATGATCTCATCTTGCAGACTGAGGCCGGCCCGCCCGGCCGGAGAATCCCATTCGATATTCGAAATCATCAAATTCCCGCCCTGGTCCTGGGTGGCGGCACCGAAAAAGGCGGCGGGCAATTCCCTGGGATTAACGTCAATCTCCAGCCCGGCGTAGGCGAAATATTTGGGATAATCGATGTCCTTGACTGTGGCGGCGTATTCAAAGATCTCGGCGAACGGGCATCCGGCCGTGCTTTCGCAGACCTGGCGAAATTCCACGTCTGTGAAGCCTCTCTTTTTCTCCTTGTAGAATCTTTGATAGAGAGTCCTCATCACATCGTCCAGGGATTTCCGGTTCTTCGTCTCGTTGCGGATCTTGAAATCCAGGAGCATCCCGAGCCCGGCGCCCTTGTCGTAGTAAGAGATGGTGGTGTTGGCTAAGTTCCCTCCCCGGCTGAAGAATTTCATCCAGGTGTCGAAACTCGACTCGGTCGCGGATTGGAAGCGATGTCCGGGGGCATTTTCGTACCTGGCGATAATCGAACCGAACCGCTCGAGGACCTCGTCCCGGGTGAGGAGCCCGGCCCGATTGAGGATCAGGTCTTCATAATAGACGCTGATCCCCTCGGACACCCAAAGCATGTTGGTGTAGTTTTCCTTGTCGTAATCAAACGGGCCCAGGGCGATCGGACGGATCCTCTTGACATTGAAGTGATGGAAATATTCGTGGGAGACGAAGCTCAGCCATCTCTTGTAGCCAGCCGGGTCGTTCAGGCTGGCCGCGTTGAAGGTGAGGGCGGTAGAATTCAGGTGTTCGAGGCCGCCTCCGCCCGGGCCGATCATCAGGAAGGTGTAGTGCCGATAAGGGATCTCCCCGAAAATGGCCACAGCCGCCTCGACCATCCGCTTGTGGTCGGCCATGAATTTTTCACGGTCGAATGTTCCCGGATTATGGATGGCAAAGACGTGGGGAATCCCCTGGACCTCGAATTTGAGGATCTCTTGATTGCCGATGAGGATCGGGCAGTCATAAAGAATATCGAAGTCCGGAGCTAAGAACGTGTTCGGCCTCCCTTCGACCGGATCGAGCCCGGTTGAAACCCTGGTCCAACTCTCATAGGGTTTGACGACGACGGTTGCGGGATGGGCAAGGCGGCCGGCAACATGCATGAAGACGCCGGTCGGAGAGATGAAGCCGCGGCTGTCGTCCAGGTAGCTGTCGGCAACCGACGGGGCGAACGCGTAGGCATCATAGCTTACGACAACGGCGGCCGCATTGCCGGACTTGATCCGCCAAGTGTTCTTGGCGGTCTTTTCCCACGCCAGGGACTTGCCCGACCCGTCCTCGGCCCGGAAATTCAGCACGTTTCGGGCGTAATCCATGATCTGGTAGTATCCCGGCGTCCAGGCCGGCATCTTGTAATTCAGAGTTTCGCTTTTGATCCCTTCACACCGGAATACGACATGATAATAATGCGTGTTCGGCTGCTCCATGGATATGGTGAAGGCCATCGTTCCTTCCGGCTTCTGGCCGAAGGCGAAGGACGTAGCAGCTAATAAAGCGATAAAAAAAACGACCGCCCGGGATCTGTTCTTCATCTCCATTGGTCTCGTCATCTCACAACTCCTAGAAGCCTGATTCCTATCCTTTAGGATATAACCAAGTCCACCCTTAATGTCAAAGGAGAGAAACTTTGTTATTGAGGCACCCTATAGAGTTTTCCTTGGTCAGACAGAACAGGAGTATAATGATATTATGAGTAAGAAGAAGATTATTTGGCTATCGGGTCTATTGGTTTGTGGATTAGTCGGGCTCGGCCTGGCGGCCGTCCAGCAGGCGAATCCGTCAGGCTATCACCTTCTTAAAAAGATCGTCATCGGCGGAGAAGGCGGCTGGGACTATATGGCGTTGGATGTTCAAACACGCCTTCTCTACGTGACCCACGGCAACGCCGTCGAGATTGTCAATGTCGACACCGGCGTTAAGAGCGAGTCCATGGCTAACCTCCAGGGGGTTCATGGCGTCGCCTTCGCTCCGGACAGAGGACGCGGATACATCTCGAATGGACGAGGCAACAGCGTTTCCGTTTTTGATCTCAAGACAAACAAGGTTTTGGAAGAAATTCAGTCGTCCGGGCAAAATCCCGACTCCATCATGTACGACGCCTTTTCGGGGCGCGTCTTCACATTCAACGGCCGCACAGCAAACGCGACGGCCATCGACGCGGCTACAAACAAGGTCGTCGGGACCATCGACATCGGTGGAAAGCCGGAATTCGCCGTCACGGACGGCAAGGGCATCATTTTTGTCAACAACGAAGACAAAAGTGAAATTGTCGCCTTTGACGCCAAAACGCTTGAAGTCAAGAAGAGATGGTCGATCGCTCCCGGGGAAGGGCCGAGCGGGCTGGCCATCGACCTGAAAAACAAACGTCTGTTCAGCGTTTGCGACAAAGTGATGGTCGTTTCGGATTTTGAGAACGGAAAAGTCGTCACCACGGTGCCCATCGGCGGCGGCCCCGACGCGGTCCGCTATGATGCAGGGACCGGCTTGGTCTTTTCCTCCAACGGCGAGGGCACGTTAACGGTGGTCCGCCAGGACTCGGCCGACAAATACAGCGTTCTCGAAACGATTAAAACGGCCCCCCGGGCCCGGACCATGGAACTCGATCCCAAAACGCATCACGTTTTTGTGGTGACGGCGGAATTCGGTCCGGCTCCCGCCCCCACCAAAGAGCAGCCGAAGCCCAGGCCGTCCGTCGTGCCGGGATCGTTCCAGGTGCTTGAATTCGGTAAATAAAAGCTCTGTGGGCTCGGCTCTTTCTCTCTTCTATGACTTTTCCTTTTCGCCCTTGGTGCTCCACTTGAGGGCTTCGACAATCTTGCCGTCTGGATCGACCTGGATTTCGCCCGTCTGGTTGCCCTTGATAATTTCTGCTTCATAGACGTACTTGGGGGTAGCGAGTTTGACGATCGTGCCTTTTTCGCCTTCCTTCTTGATTTCGGCGCGGACTTCGGATTTTTCGAGCTGCTTGATTGTGCCGCCCTCGGCTGCCTTCTGAATCGCGTCGGCAGCGGCCTTGGGAACATCCTTCAAGGCAATGATCGTGGCAATATCCATAACGGTGCCGTCCTCGGCGACTTCGATCTCGCCCCTGCCCCCTTTGAATTCGATGTCGTAGAGGGCGATCCCGGCTTCCTTCTCCACGTCCATAATATCAATCTCGGCGTCCGGGACGTTGTCTTTGATGGCTTTGACGACCGCGGCCGGCAATTCCACCTTCGCCTTTTTCGCCTGTTCCTGATCTTTCTCGGCCGCCTCTTCCTTCTCTTCTTTCTCTCCTTTCTCTTCTTCTCCTTCTTTTTCTTCGGCTTCCTTGGCTTCCGCCTTTTCAACCGCCTGCCCCTGGGCTTTGACTTCAGCCTTTGCCGGAGCCGTTTCTTTTGCCTTCTCTTTGCAGCTGATGGCAATGACGAAGACAACCGCAACCAGAAGCACCAAAAGACTCTTGAGTTTCATGCCTTCCTCCTTTTTTATCTTTTCATGTTTTGTTTTTCTATGGATCATCTCGGCAGCACGATCCGGAATGTGCAGCCATGATTTTCCCGGCTCTCCAATTCGATGCGGCCGCCGTTCGCTTCAGCCGCCCATTTGGCGATGGCCAGCCCCAGCCCGGCTCCGCCGATTTCCCTAGAGCGGTCCTTTTCGACTCTATAAAAACGGTCAAATATCTTCTCCCGGTGCTCGGCGGCAATTCCCGGCCCCGTGTCGATCACTTCGATGATAATTTTGTCTTGGCCTTCTTTTAATCCCACGGAAATGGTGCCGCCTTGGGGGGTATATTTGATGGCATTATCAAGAACGTTGACCAGGGCCCGTCGCAGGGTGTCTTCATCCACGCTCCCTCTTGCTCCTCTCTGGAG
>JAPKZH010000480.1 GCA_026393905.1 Candidatus Aminicenantota bacterium | reverse complement strand
TATTATTCCCAGATTATTTAAATCCATATATATATAATTCTCGTTTTTTATATCTTTATCGATTTTTAATACTAATAATAAACATTCTAATGCCCTATCATAATTTCCCAAATCTATATACAGTAAAGTTAGATTCGTTAGGCTCTGCGACTTACTCTCAGCGGCATTTTCCTTCTCGGCAATTTCCAGGTAAATTTGGATGTATTTAAGGGATTTCGAATAATTGCTTATTTTCCAATTATATATCCAGATGTTGTTATAACAAATTCCTTCCTCCCTCTTATGCTTGATCTCCCGGGCCATTTTTTGAGCTTCTGTATTCAGGTCAAAAAATTCCTTGAACTTGTTTTGCTCCCAATAGTTGACGCTCATCTGCCGAAGGCACTTGACCTCATGCTCTCTGCTCTGAATCCCTCGTGCCAAGGCCACGGCTTTTTGAAGGATCTCGATCGATTGCTGATACTTTCCCAGGGAACGGGCTTCTTTTCCTTTCGTATACAAATCGAAAATCTCAAGGGCCGTCAAACAAATCTGCGCTTCCCTTTTTAAATTCGCAAGACGCGCCAGCGCCAGGGCTTCTTGATAAAGACGAGAACATTCCTCCATGCGGCCGAGATTCCAGTTCAAGAGTCCCAACTTGGTCAAGCAGAAGATTTCCTCGTTCCGAGTCTTGAGTTTCTTGGCCAGCTTTACGGCCTCTTCAAACCGGCCTGCCGCCGGTTGAAAATTCCCAGCCTTGATTAGGATTTCGCCATCGGCAACAGTTTTTTTATAAACCTGAATAAGATCGGTGTCTACCGCGCCACCCCGGAAAAGAAAAATCGGAAGAAAAAGCAGACTGAATCCAAGACAAAAAATTCTAGAACTTTTGTCGAAGAAAATCCTCCTTCTCCCCTCGTCAATTAGGGAAGAAATATATTAAGGATTCTCCGAAATGTCAATCCTCAGTGATTTCAATGTATCGTCTTGTAATTTTTCGCTCTCTGGACTATGTTTCTTTCCGGTTAAAAAAAAAGCGAGGCACCGCCTATGAGAATCAGAAGCATTTTCGGATTTCCTGTCTTAATATTGAGCTGTCTCCTTATCCATCCGGCCTGGCCGGACGAATCGGGGAAAAAGCCCCAGGCCCGCCAAAACGCCTTTTTCGGCCTTCATTTCGACCTGCACCCGAGTAAAACCGATACCGAGCTCGGGGCGGACGTGTCCACGGAAAACATCGCCCGCCTGCTCAATCGGGTGAAGCCGGATTATATCCAGTATGATTGCAAGGGGCATGTCGGCTGGGCAGGCTATCCGACCAAGATCGGCTGGCCGGCGCCCGGAATCAAGAAAGATAGTCTGGCCGTCTGGCGCAAAGTGACGCGCGAACAGGGAGTCGCTCTGTTTATCCACTACTCAGGCGTTTGGGATTCCCAGGCCATCGAGCACCATCCTGAATGGGCTCGGATTGACGAAAAGGGTAATCGGGACCCGAACAACACGAGCGTCTTCGGAGTCTACAAGGATGAGTTCCTTATCCCCCAGCTTAAGGAAGTCACGTCTGTCTACGAGTTAGACGGAGTCTGGGTCGATGGCGAATGCTGGGCCGCGCAGCTCGATTACTCGCCGCGGGCCTTGGACGCCTGGAAAAAAGAAACGGGGCTTCGAACGGCCCCCAAAGACCGGAACGATCCAAGGTGGCTCGACTGGAAGATGTTCAACCGCCGGGCGTTTGAGAACTATCTCTGCCACTGGGTAGACGCTCTCCACGCTTTCAATCCCAATCTCCAGATCACCAGCAACTGGATGTATACGAGCTTCGCTCCAAAGCCGCTTGTGGCCAAGCTCGACTTTCTTTCCGGAGATTATTCGCCCTCTCTGTCCCTCGACAGGGCTCGTGTGGAAGCCCGCTACCTGGCCAGCACGGGCATGCCCTGGGACCTCATGGCCTGGGGATTCGATAAGGGGAAGGACCAGGGTTGGAGCATCAAAACACCGGTGCAGCTCATGCAGGAAGCCGCCGTCGTTCTGATGCAGGGCGGCGGATTCCAGATCTATCATCAACCTACGCGATCCGGATTAATCGTCGATGCCATCATCGACCAGGAAGGACAAGTGGCGGATTTCTGCCGAGCTCGTCAGGAGGTGAGCTTCAAGAGCAAGACCGTTCCTCAAATCGCGCTTCTTTTATCGTCCGAATCGCACTGGGACAAGTCGGAAAAGATTTTTGCGCCCTGGGGTGGAGAATTCGACGACCTCGAGGGCACGCTTCATGCTCTGCTCGAGCTCCATTACTCCGTCGATATTTTAGCTGAGCATCAGCTTGAGCCGCGATTAAAAGATTTTGCTCTGGTCGTCATTCCCGATTCCCACAAGCTTGCTGATGGATTTAAAAAATCTTTGATGGGCTATGTCGAGCGGGGAGGCAACCTTCTGCTCCTGGGAGAAAAATGCGCGCGCCTGTTTGAGCCGGCGCTCGGGGTGAGTCTTGCCGCTCCGCCGCAGAATATAACAGCGGAGCTGGCGACGTCCTCCGGGCCGGTCAGCGTCAACGGAATTTGGCAGGACATCACTCTGAGTTCGGCAAGGCCGGCAGGCTTTAGGCATCTGACGCGCGATACCGGAAAAGGTCCAAGCGTTGCGGCGACGTTGACTGATTTCGGCAAGGGAAAAATCGGCGCCGTCTACGGCCCGCTGGCGGGCATCTTTTTCAAATCCCATCATCCCTATCTCCGGAAATTCATCGGCGATATCGTCAAAGAATTGTTTCCGGAGCCGGCCGTATTTGTCGACGGCCCGGCCACTGTCGATATTGCGCTGCGGACGACAAAGAGCGGCCGGCTCAGCCTCCATCTGCTGAACCGTTCCAACCTCCCCTTGCCCGATCGCTACAATTTCACGGATTTTATCCCCGCGGTCGGCCCGTTGACCGTAAAAATTAAGACCGCTAAAAAGCCGCAAAAAGTGACGCTGGCGCCGGAAGGCCCCTCGCTTCAATGGGACTGGAAAAGCGGGTTGTTGAGCGCAGTCGTCCCGAGAATCCACGTCCACAGTGTCATAGTTGTCGAATAAACCAAGACCAAAGGGGGGATCCCTATTACACGCGCCCCCTCGATAGAAGCAGAAATCTGTTTTAATGGTTCTCTTCCATTTTGGGCGGGTAGAAAAGGAAGAGAACCATTTTAATAAACCGCTTTTGAACCCAGAAAAAGGGCTCTCAATATTTTTTGGGCAGCGAGATCAGCATCCTCTTCTGCTCCTTCTTTTCGCTAAAGGTGCGAGGAACGAACACTTTCTCCCCTGTCGCCGGGTCCAGCCCCGTATAATACATGCACGTTGAGCGCGTCATCGGAGTCGGCGTGAATATCTGGACGCCCTCGACCGGTTTCTCCCCTTCTTTTTCCAGGCGTCGCACCTCGCCCGCCAGCTCCTGTGCCTCCTTCTTACCGCTTCCCGGGTGGGCCACCATCAGATAATATTTTAAGTGCTGCTTTCGGCCCTTGTTGATTCTCTTGAACAGGCGGCGGAATTCCTCGAGCGGCCGTGTTTCTTTATTCATCAAGCGCAGGACGCCGCGTGAGACATGCTCAGGCGCGACCTTGAGCAGGCCTGAAAGATGATGATCGGACAGCTCCTTGAGATACTCTTCACTCTCCATGGCCAGGTCATAGCGGATGCCGCTCCGGACAAAGACCTTCTTCACGCCGGGAATCTGGCGGGCCTGTTTCATCAGATGAACCAGGCGCCTATGGCTTCGGTCAAGCGTGCGGCATCCCAAACAATCGCGCTCGCACGTTGGGCCTGCCTTGCAGTCCATTCCATACATGTTGGCTGTCGGTCCTCCCAGGTCATCGATATAGCCTTTGAAACGGGGATGCCGGGTCAGGCGGCGGATTTCCTCGAGGATCGATTCTTCGTTCCTTGAAACAATCCGATCTCCCTGGTGGAGGGACAGCGAGCAGAATGAACAGCGACCGATGCAACCGCGATGGGTGACGATCGAAAATTGGGCCATCTGGAATTCCGGAAATTGAGGAGGGATTTTTCGCGAGAAGGGCAGTCCGTAAATCCAGTCCAAGTCTTCGGTCCGATAATCCGGCATCGGATATTGGAGGATATACCTGTTGTCATGGCGCTGGGCCAGGTGTTTCCGGTTGGAGAAAGAGTTTTGAGCCCGGCAAAATTGTCCGGGACTGCTGCTCACATCTTCGAATGAGGGAATCTCTTGGAACCGGGAAGGCAGCTCTCTCTTCACGAGACATGTTCCCGGGATTCCGGACAAATCCTGGCTCGCTTCCAGACGGCGGGCGATCTCGATAGCCTGCAGCTCGCCCGGGCCGTAGACCAGGATATCCGCGCGCGAATCGAGCAGGAGACCGCGCCGAACCTTGTTCTCCCAGTAGTCGTAGTGGGCGAAACGCCGCAGCGAGGCTTCGATGCCGCCGAGCACGATGACGGAACCCGGGAAGAGGGGCTTGATTTTGTTGGCATAAACCAGGACCGCTCTATCCGGCATGCCGGACTCATAGGGCGCATGCTCGTCCTTGGCTCGTCCTCGTTTCAGGGGCGTATAGTTCACGAGCATACTGTCGACGGAGCCCGAGGTGATCCCGAAGTAGGCCGCGGCCGGCCGAGCTTCAGAAAATCTCTGTCGCCTTTCCAGTCCGGCCGTTCGATGATCCCGACTTTATAGCCTTTGGCGTCCAGCACCCGAGCGATCACGCCGACCCCGGACAGCGGATGGTCCGCGTATGGCTCGCCGCTGATCAATATGACGTCAAAGCCCGTGCCTTTTGTCGAAATCATGATCCCTGATCAAGCCTTCTCTGAGGGCCGTAATAATCCACCTGCTTAAAGATAAAAAACCCGTAGGCGGCGTCGGCAATAAGCAGCGCCCCGGAAATGAAAAACGGATACTGCAGTCCATAATGATATCCCAGCGGCGAGTAGACCAGCGCGCCGACCATCTGGCCCATGATCTGGATGGCGATCAGCAGGCCGGCGCTCCCGCCGATGCTCCTTCTTTCAAAAAGCCTGGAAATGGACAGCGTGATCAGAACCCCCAGGCCGCCATCCCCGATCTCGTGGAGGATGCGGAATAAAAGGGAAACATAGACGTTGCGGTTAACCATCAAAATCAGCCCGGCTCCGGAAAGGACCATCGACAGAACCAGAAGGCGCCTGTTAATCCGGGCATTATATCTAAGAAGCCCGACCGAAAAGGCTGTCAAGGCCAGGGCCGATAGCGGTATCGAAATGTAGAAAGAGATCTGCAGCTTGTTCAGCCCGAAAAATTTTTCCAGGAAGGGGCTGTAGACCGTTCCTTCGACACCCCAGTGCAGCGCCAGGACAAAGAGGAACACGACAAAGAGAAGGGTCTTTTTCTGGAACAGGTTGCTCCGATATTCTTTAAAGGGCACCAGGCAAAACCGTTCGTGGTCGAAACGACGGACGAACAGGAGGACGATCAGGGTGAAGGCTGAGAAAACGGCCAGAAGGGCTCGGAAACTGCCGAACTGGTTAAGAAATCCTCCGGCAAAGACCCCGATAGCGGGCCCCAGTCCGACCCAGAACGTGTAGGTCCCGAACTTTTTGTTTTGGTCCATCTCGGTCTCATCTTTGTAATACATACTGTTGATGGAGACATCGAGAGCGTTGTTGGCCATCCCCAGGAGAAAAAAGAGGGCTGCCATCAGGGAGAAACTGTGGGTCCAGGCGATGAGCAGAAAAAGGAGGCTTTCGGCGAACAGGGCGGCATGGACGACACCGGCGATGGAAAAGCGGTCGTTGGTCCAGCCCGTCGGAAAGGAGATCAGAAGCGGCGCCAGAGCAAAAAGGCTCATGATGATCCCGATCTGCCAGCCGCTATAGCCGATGCTCAGAAAATGGAGCGGGACAAGGAAAAAAATCGAGGTGACAGTGAGCTTGCGCGAGAAATTGACAAAATGAATCTTGCGATGAAGTGACATGATCTTACCGGCCGATCAATTTTAAGCCCCCTATTATATCGGAAAATTTAGCCGCGCAATACTACGCCTCTAATTTAATACAAACGTAATAAAGTGACACTGTATGGGCGGCGCTTAGGCCGTCCTCAAGCCCCCGTAGCGGAGGGGGGGCCCGTCGGCTTTTCCGACGGGGGGAACCGACGGGACTGGTTCCCCGGGGCCCGGGGGCTGCGGGCGGCCTAAGCGCCGCCCGAACGGGGACGTCATTTTAATTATTGCGTTGATATTAGCTAAACGGCCCTCTTCCGTCGCGTATAGGCATAAAGAAAAGGGGCGGTTCCCTCTTCGGCTTGAGAGAACCGCCCCTTCAGGAAGTCTGGCGAGAACTTGCGGGTTATTTCTTGAAGAGACGAACGCTGCCGCTGAAGGTCTTCAGGTGAACCGAAGCGCCGCCGCCGTTCACAGCGCCCCGGAGATCGTTCTTGGAGATCCTGCCCGACATGGTCACGGCAAAGTCCGATTCGATATGGCCGCTGAAGGTCTCGGCTTCCAGGTCGAACGCAGAGGCTGCGGGGATCCTCAATTCGATGCCGCCGCTCATGACTTCCATCTCATATTTTCCGTCTTTTAGGATTTGTCCATCATAGTTGATGTTGCCGCTCAAGATCTTGAGCCTGACGGATTTCGCCTCGGAAATGTCCCTGACTTTGATG
>JAPKZH010000215.1 GCA_026393905.1 Candidatus Aminicenantota bacterium | reverse complement strand
CTTTTCCTTTTAATTCCCATTTGTTATCACTAATAAAACAAATAAGGGGAAATGGCAAGTGCCGATAAGGAGTTTTATCCAACTCCGTATTACATGAGCTAGAAATAATCGTAGATCCTGATTTTTAGAACGATCTTCAGGATTGAGTTGGTGAGAGCGATCACTTCCCCGAGCGCCCAGGCGGGCAGCAGGACCCGGTACTGAAATGTTCGAAGTTTGTCGTAGGGGCGGTCTTTCCCCTTGATGACAAGGACTAGAAAAACAAAGATGAAACCGAACATGCCGAGTGTCGCGGACGATATATGAAGGAGAAAAAGAATGCTGCCCCAGGGGGCGCCATGAGAGCTTGGCAAAGTGGTTGTCGGCGTCAGTCTGAAGGAGGCCAGGAGGGCTGTCGCGATATCGAGTACGACGGCTATTCCCAGATATCCCAGGAACGGCTCTTCCCGGCGATAAAAGCGCCGGCTGCCCAAGACATAAAAATATAAAGTGGCGACGGCCATAACGATGTTGATCAAAACCGCCATGCTGGCTCCGTTACGATCATAGGAGAGGTCTCACCGCCTGCGATTCTTAAATTGCAAATTGGATAAAATAGCATACATTATTCCTTGACGAAACCAAAGCGCTTGTTTTTGGCAGTCATTTTAATAAAATAAGCCAGGCTTTTCTCGAACATCTCCTGCCCGTGCCGGCGCCGGCTTTCTATAAAAGCGATGCGGATGCGTTTGTAGCTTTCAGGAAACATCTTAAAGTTTTTCCAAGCGTCTTTGTTGGCTTTGAGCTGTTTAAGGATATCGGGATTGATGGAAAAATCAGCTGCGTCATCTTTCTTTGGATCAAAAACGTGGGCGATCGCCTTCAGCCCGGCTTGGGTCATCATTTTTTTTGCCATCAATTTGCGGACTCTCTCCTTGTTCATTTGCGAAAGTCCGCTTGTCTTTCTTCTTGGCGTGAACCGCTGGGCAAATTGTTGCCTATCAATTTTTTTTGTCGTGCTGTCGATCCAGCCAAGGCGAAGGGCCTCTTCAACCGCATCGTTATACGGTATGCGAGGCCTGCCCGAGCCCTTGCGGCAATAGATCAGCCAAATCTCTTTCTCTTTTGTGTGATTTTTGGCAAGCCATGAACGCCATTCTTTTCTGTTCTTCGCGTAAAAAGTTTTGCCCAATTTCATAGACCGGCCCCTTTTTGCAGCTCAGCGATTGTGCTTGGCAAGCCAGGCGGCGACTTCTTCGAAGACGTTGCGGCGCTGTTCCCAGAGGGATGGGAAATGCGGCGCGCCCGGGTAGCTGACCATGCGCACCGTCTTGCCGCGCTCGGCCAGGAGCGCGAAGAACTCGATCCCCCGAAGATCGCCAGGCAATTCGGGTCGGCCCAACCCTGTCCAATCGCATAATCCGTCGCGCTATCCACATCCGAGTAAGCCCGATCGCCGAAGTGCTGATAGATCGCGTTCAGGAAATCGGTACCGTAGCCCGTTGAGCCGCGATACTGCGGCTGCATCACGACGTAGACCAAACCCGCAATGCTCCGGGCCCAGGTATCGAAATAAAGAAAATCGTTTGATTCCGGGCCGCCATGCGGCAGCACCAGATACGGATACCGCTTGCCCTCTTCGTATCCCGCCCCCACCGTGAACACGAGACGCTCCGGCGCGCCGGCAATTTTCTGGAAAACGGGCGTGCCTAAAATGATCCTCTCCGGCCAGACATGAGCAGGTGTGAGGATGCCGTTTTTGAGAGTATGGACTTCTCCCCGGACGCCGCGGGCCACCAAGACCCAGACGGTTCCTCCCGTGTCACCGACAAGACTTAAGGCCGAGCCGGCCAAGTCCGGGGTCCGGTCCATCGGCTTGCCGCCGGCGACAGGCACGGTCCAAACGTGGTCCGGAGTGATGACTTGCGCAGTGGTACTGAGAAAAGCCAGCTCGCTTCCGCCCTCCGCCCAGGCAATGCCCGCAGCTGCATTGGGGATCTCCGCTATGCGTCGCGCGCCAGAGGCCGCGCAGACGTCTACAAAGGATTGGACATAGTGATAGCCGAGCTTCGGCGTCTGGGACAACACGGCAATCTTCGAGCTGTCCGCCGACCAGGCTATTTCAGAGATGTTTTTAAGGCTAGGGCACCACCAACTGCCGTTGGAGCCGTCGCAATTGACGACATAGAGGCTGGTCTCGTCGCTTTCGACTACCGTGCGCGTTGCAGCGAGTGGGTCGGGGGACCGTGGGTCGGCCAGCAGCGCGAAACGAGATCCATCCGGCGAGATAGAAGCGGAGCGGATACCAGATTGAAGAGCAATGGTAATCGTGGGTTTGCCGGTCGCAAGCGGCACGATGGCCAGTTGGCTCCGGCGCTCGACCCCGAGCATGCCATAGAGCGCCGCGCCATCCTTCATGAAGCCCGAGGGCGTAAAACGGTCCGGAAGAGTCAGCTTGCGCGCATTCGAACCGTCGGCGGCAATCAAGTGCCACTCGCGGTTGGTGGGCCCTTTCGCACCGCCAAAAGACACTCCATAAAGAATCGTATCGCCGTCGGGCACGACGGCGATCGGGCGGGCGGAGCGCAGGGCGGCCATATCCTCTATGCCAAATGGATGCTTTTCAGCAGCTTGGATAGATAAGGCGGCCAAGCTCGCCAACAGGATGAGGACTACTCTGCGTACCGTATGTTTAATCATTTTTCCCCTCCTCAGCTTTAAAAAGTTTGATATCTGCGATCGTTTGAGACCGACGAATTTTTCCGACCGCTCGTTTTTTGCAAGATAGTAATGCCGGGGATTATTGGCTCAAGGCTTTGATCAGTCTATACGTGAAATCGACGCCGTCGTAGAACTCCTTGACTCCCTGGCGCTCATCTTTTCCATGGGCGCGCACATCATCCATGTCTCCAAACATGCCGGAGACTCCATAGACCGGTATTCCGGCGCGCCGCAGCATCCGGCCGTCTGTCGCGCCCGTCGACATGGTCGGTGTGACAATGACTCCCGGCCACATGGCTGCTGCCAGCCCGTCGAGGACATCCATGAGATCTTTCCGAAGCGGCGACAACGGGCTTAGAAACGGCTCGTCGATCCGAGTGATGATGATTTCGCCGTCTGACAGGACGCGCTTGAGAGTGGCCAAGACATTCTCCGGGGTATCATCGGGCAGCATCCGACAGTTGACGATCGCCCGGGCGCTCTGGGGCAGAGCATTCTCGGCGTGTCCGGCGCTCAGCATGGTGGCGACGCACGTCGTCCGCATCATCGCGTTGTAGTAAGCCGATTCGGCCGCAAGCCGCCCTGCCGCGGCCGTGTCGATCGGAGTCTTCAGGATGGCCAGCATATCCGCTTTCGTCTGACCGGTCTCCCGGATGGCGCGGCGTTCGAAATACATCCGCGTGGTCTCGTTCAGCTTGATCGGGAATTCAAATTTGGCCAAGCGGGTCAACCCCGCGGCTAGCCTGTAGATCGCATTCTCCGGAACAGGCAGGGAGCTGTGGCCGCCCTTGTTTTTCACTTCGAGCTGGTAGCTGAAGTAAATCTTTTCGCTTGTCTGGACCTCCATGACGACGGGCTTGCCGTTCTTGATGTCTCCACCGCCGCCATCAGGATTGAGGCAGAACTCCGCTTCGATAAGGTCGCGGTGATTGGCCAGAAGCCATTGGATGCCGTTGGCGTCTCCGCCTTCTTCGCCATCGGTCAAGGCCAGAATGAGATCGCGGTTTGGGATAAGACCTTCCTGCTTGAGGCGAATGAAATTGGCGACAAGGTCCGCGTCCTTGTTTTTCATGTCCGTTGTGCCGCGGCCGTAGAAATAGCCGTCCTTTTCGAGAAAGGTGAAAGGATCGAACGACCAATCTTCCCGACGAGCCTGAACGACGTCGAGATGACCGATAAACAGGATCGGCCGCAGCTTTCCCCGGCCTCGGTAGCGGACAACGAGGTTCTTATTGTTCGGCCGAGGGCCCAGAACCTGGATATCGCTCTCGGGAAACACTGCCGCTCTCAACCGCTGAGCCATCGCTTCCGACGCCTTCGTGCTCCCGATATCCAGCGTTGTCCTGATCTCGACCAGTTCCTTAAAGATATCGAGGGCCAGCTTGTGAGAAGCGGGCGCCGGAGCTGCGGTTTTGGCCATTTGGACTGGGCTGGCATTTGCCGCAAGAGCCGACGCCATGAAAAAAATGAAGCCGTATGTGATTAAAGGCCGGATGGTTTTAAGCATTGTTCGCGGCTTTCCTTTCAAGCGAAGATGATAACCAGGAATTTCTTCAAGAAGCATATGACCGGTCGCGCATCGATGTCAAGAACAAGGAAATTGCCGCGAAGGAGGTCATCCGGCCGGACACTCTTCCTTCCAAGGGGCATTTTTCGATGAATTCTCATGGGCACGTAGAGATCTGCGCTGGAATCGAGGCTTGAGCTGGGCATGAAAAGCCGCCCTGCGACCAAGGGGGCGACTCGCCCTTGGAAGCCTCTCGAGCGGTTCTCCGTGGCAAGCCACTGGGCATATGCGCCGCTGCTCATAAAATCAATTCCTTATATCCTCATTTTTGATTATAATAAAAATAGTTTCCTTGGAGAGGAAAATCGATGAACGTTCATATCATGTCTCGGCGGGGATGGGTCCTCATTCTGACGGCGTCTCTCGCTGTCTTGTCGGTTGGAACGGGAGCGGCGACCAGCTCTGAAGAAACTCCTTCCTCCGGCCCGCCACGGTTCAGCCTGAAAATCGGCGGCGGATTCGGCTTCCTCCCGGGCAGGGGCGGAGACCTGGATCTCCTGAGAAATCACATGGAATATGAATACACAAGCCGAAGCCCTGCGGTCAAGGCCGAGTTCGATTGGGATCCGTTCTCGTGGGGATGCGATCTTCCTATAGAGCTTATTATCCGCCTCCAGCCGTACCTCGGCATCGGCCTCGGGACGGGAATATTCACTTCGGCCGTCCAGGCTTCCTACACGAAGGATTATCAATACACCTTGACCGGATCGGATTGGTCCTCGACCTATGTCAATCATTACGAAACCGCCCGAGACTTCAAGATCCGACTCATCCCGGCGCGCATAAACCTTTACCTGTTTTACCCCCTTGGCGCCCTGACCGTCTACTCCTACGGCGGACTCGGCTATTATTGGGGAAAGCTGATCCACTCGGCGAGTTTTTCGACCGAGCTCAAGTACGAATACCGCGGTTCCAGCGGGTATTCCTCGAAAGACGAGGACTATGACGCGCGGACGGTCGAAGAGAGCGCCCGCAGAGGCGGATTGGGCTTCCAGGGAGGCCTGGGAGTCGAGTTCTGGCTGATGAGAAAGTTGTCGCTTGGATTGGAAGTTTTCGGTCATCATTTCAATAATCTTGGCTGGCAGGGGAGTTCTACGACGGACTACACGACGACCTCGAAATATTGGACCTCGAGAGAGGGCTGGCGCCCCGATGACACCGCGAGCGGCTCCCTGGAAGACGAAGGAATCCTGTGGTACCAGCATGACGGGAGCGCGAACCATGAAATCTATGTCGGGGATGAGCGGAATCCGCCTTTGTTTAACGCGAAAAGGGAGGCACGCATCGATTTGAGCGCGGTCGGAATTCGCCTGACGCTGCGAATCCATTTCGGACGGCCCTTCTGAGCACGCCAATAAAGCGCCGGTCCGGAATAGGGCGGACGATCTAAAAGCGTCTGGAATGACGAGCGGAGAGAAGCGATGGATAAACATTCGGCCTTTCAGCGGGGATGGATCTTCGTTCTGACGGCATCTCTGGTCATCCTGTCAACTGGGACGGGAACCGCAGCCGGTCCCGGGCAAACGCCGGGCGCTAGCCCACCCAGGTTCAGTCTGAAAATCGGCGGCGGGGCCGGCTACCTGCCGGGCCGGGGCGGGGATCTGAATAACCTAAGACTCCACCTGGAAGGCCTGTATGCCGCCTGGGACGCCGAAACCTACTCTGCAACTGCGTTCGATTGGAAGCCGATGACCTATGTCTATGAGTTTCCCGTGGAGCTCATCATTCTTTTAAAACCGCGGCTGGGCATCGGCCTCGGATCGGGGATTTTGATCGCGGCCAACCAGGGTTCGTACACTTGGGATTACAACCGCGCCGCATTTCTCTACGGATCGGGGTATGCTGATGACAACCTTGTCGAAACCACGCGCGATTTCAAGATCCGGGTCATCCCAGCGTTTCTCAACCTTTACTTGTTTCAGCCTCTCGGAGCGCTGACCGTCTACTCCTACGGAGGCCTCGGCTATTATTGGGGAAAGATGACCCACTCTTCGACCATCGACTACGAGCTCAAGAGTGAGACGCGCGTGCTCTATGCCGTGCCGCCGATCTACACCAAAAGAGAGGAGTATGGAAACCTGGCCATCGAAGAGAATCTCCACAAGGGA
>JAPKZH010000066.1 GCA_026393905.1 Candidatus Aminicenantota bacterium | reverse complement strand
TGAAATCTTTCAGTTCTACTTTATCCACCTTCCCCGCCGCCTCGATTAACGGCTCCCATTTAGGCCAATCTTTGAGGACACGGATGGCTTGCCGTAATTCTTCCCTTTCGCTTCCCTCTCCGCGTGAATTCAGCCGATTGGTTAAGTGGCTTATCGCCGCGGCGAATGGTTCCTTGTCGCTCATGTCCCCTCCTTTTCCAGTCGGAAAAAATAAATAGCATCATCAAACGTATTACTCATATTCCCCTACTCTTTCTTACGGCTCGCACATAGGCACGGATAATACCTCTGTGCGCTCGTAGGGCATCCTCAAATGTCGGATATTCGGAGATCGGACTGAATGTTCTAAGGGCAATCCCCATCGCCTTCAATCCCGCAATTTCGGCTTTATCCCAAAATGGAATCCATCCGCAGCTACAACGAATATACTTATAACACCGATATTTCTTCCCTTCCCTGCACTGAGTATCCCAAAATGGACACTGCATGTCACTTCTCCTTCGCTGCTTCTTCCAGCATCAGCTCTGCGGCTATGCCCCCGATAATCTGTGGACGCACTTTTCTGTCCTCCGGGCTCGCCTCGTCGGGGTCGTCCTGCGAGAATGCCGCCTCCAGCTTCTCCTTCATCGCCTTGACAATCTTCGGCATTTCGCAAGCCCGGCACACTAATTGTTTCCCGTCAGGATCACTCAAGGTGTACCCGCGCCCACCGCAGTCCGGACAAACCGTTCGAGTTTCGTTCTCCCCGCGCAGGTTCAGGTTGTACTCTTTAGGTTCACTCATATCTCCTCCTTGTCCGGCAGAGAACCATATCCTTCTGTGTAGAATTTCCTATTGTCGTTTCCTGAAAAAAGAACTTCGCTGATGTGATATCGCATCAAGTTAGCAACCGCTTTATTGAATTTCTCCATCACTATTCCCATGTCCGTTCCGTTGAAGACGGCAAACCCCTTCTCTACATCAAAAATAGTTTGATTAAAATCCTTTCGCCTAGCGTCACGGTGAGGCGAATCCTCGGTTAGTAGGCGTACAAATTCCCGCTTTAATTTAGCCGCACTAAGTATTGTCTTTTCGCTCATCTCCCCTCCTCGTACTCGGCGATGGCCTTCTTGATATTCATTTAGGGAACTCAATATTTCCGTTCAATAGAGCTAAAATTTCGATCGTTCCTTTCCAAAGCATCTTTCCTTTCGGTCCGCCGTGCAGTCTCCAGTTTTTCCCGTCATAACTAGGAACCAGACCCATCATCCAGAGATCAACGGCTGGTTGAAATGGGTAGCCTGCGCATTCAATATTTTCCGTATATTTCCACGCGAATCGAGGAAGATTAAAAAAAGAACCGATATAGGCCCACACGCTGTCCCACACGCTGACCCCCACGCTGTCCCACGTGCTGGCCCACACGCTGGCCCCCACGCTGGCCCACGCGCTGGTCCCCACGCCGGCCCCCACGCTGGCCCCCACGCTGCCCCCCACGCTGTCCCTCACGTTGGCCCACACGCTGGCCCCCACGCCGGCCCACGCGCCGGCCCCCACGCTGTCCCACACGCTGGCCCCCATACCGGCCTGCACTCTGGCCCATTGCCCGAGTAATGCCAATTGTTTTTTCGTGATCTTTTCTGGGGACTTAATGTCGCGGAACGGATGAATGATGGGCTTATAAATAAGAATCTTATCCAATCTATTCTTCCAATCCTTCCATGCCTTAAATGCCTCCCGCTCATGAATTTTACTAAACCATTGTGGCGCAGGAGATTCGTCCAGTTTGAATTTCCATTCATCCGGCTGTAAATAGCTTCCGTTAGCGGGGGCAATCTCGAACCGTGCCCAATCTTGCTTGTTACCGTCATCTTTCAGGCGGTGTTTTTGCAACAACTGTTCATGCCCGTCTATACCGAATTCCCACAGTACGTCACCGTTTTCCTTCACGATTCCCGAAAATGATTTACACAAGCTTCCTCCCTTCTATCTCAGCGATTGCCTTGGTTAAAGGCTCGCCTTCCAACCCCTGAGCCTTGAGTTCTATCACTCGTGCCCAGTATTCCGGGGTTTTGCCCGGATTTGTGTTAGCCCCAACTTGCGGGGAATCAGGTTCCCGAGAACCTTTGCCCAATATATTTCCACTTCCGCCCCGATCTTGTGTCCGCGATAACCAGTTGACGATGAACCGCCCATAACGGATCTTCCTCTTGTCTGGATTCACCTTGAGCCACTCGGCCATCTTTTTCAGTTCACCCCAAACATCGCATGCCGGATAAGCTTCAGACCATGCGGTAATAACAGCGTCATCGATTCCCCTCCACACCCCCTCTTTAAAAGAAATAGAAGCAGAAGCATATGCAGAAGCAGAAGCAGAGGGACCTTTCGTTTTGCTTTCACACATAGCTTTATCTTTGCTTTCGTTTTGCTTTATCTTTGCTTTCGTTTTGCTTTTGGGCCTTCCGCCACGTCTTCCGCACTCGGCTCTAACAGAGGAGATTTCGGCTTCCCGAACCATGCGACGGTTGTAGATAATTCCGTCTTTTGTCTCGGAAAATACGTCCTTTTCCCTTAATTCCTCTAACAAATCTAACGCTTCTTTTTCTGATATTCTTGTTAGATTTGCTAGGTCTTTAATCGACATTTTGTTATTTCCTAAAAGCAAAAATCCCTTCTTAACCGATAGCATCGTGACCCAAAGACCCCTCGCCGCTAAGCTTACAAGTTGAAGGCCATCCTCATTTTTCCAGTCCTGCCAATACCACTTAATCCACGGGAGTTTATCTTCGCGTCCATTTTCCACATCAGCGTCCTTTCGTTGGATTAAGGCCCGGCCGGGAACGGACGGCGATCTTCCGCTCCGCTCTTCGCGTGGACAGCCGGGCCATTGGATTCATGATCATCTCTGCGAGACGATTGTCTTTTTGACATTTTTGACGCCGGGAATCTGGATCAAACCTTTCGATGCCCGGATGACTCTCCTGGCTTTTACTTTATCGAAAATAAGATATTCGCGGGGAACCATACTGATATCGAGGAGCTCGATGTCCCAATCCTCGCGGGCCGATATGCCGACGGTTTGAGCCCGGATGGGGATCGGAACCGCTGCGGTCACGGTCGCGGCCTCGATCTTTTCGGAGATCTTCGTTTCTTGCGCCGCGGCCCGGTTCAAAATCCTCTCGGCTTTTTCGTTCTGGCCGTTCGCCTCGGCGATTGCCGCCTTCCTCAACGCTTCCTCAGCAACGCGCCGAGCATCCGCTTCGGCCTTGATCTTTTCCTGCTCGGCCATCCATACGCGGTGTTCCGCTTCACGTTTCAGGCGATCCTGTTCGACCAGGAAAGAGCCGATATCGCTCTTTATCCTGCGGTATTCGGTATCCGGGGGGATCCTGTAACGATCCCATGTTTCCTTCGCCTGCGCGGTGGTCTCCTTGGCCTTTTTATAGATAGGCTCAAAGGTTTCGTCGATCTCCTTGATAAGCGCTTTCAGCCCGAGGCTGATTGCATTCGCCCGCGTGAGGCTGTCCTGGTCGCGGATGATAATCGCGGCTGCTTCCGCGCTCGCGTCTGTTACCCGCTTTTCAAGTGCCGTTATGGTTTCGCTCACTTCTCGATCTCCTTTACGAGATTGTAGATATCGAGGCATTTCTGGAATATTTGCCATTCCACTAGGAGCGATGACTTCGCTTTTTCGAGGAACATTTCCGTCTCGGCGCGCGGGATATTGAGAATCCTGGCCCGCTCAATCGGACGATTCACGACTCTATTTTCGAGTAAGAGCGGCGCGTACCCGGCGAGTTGATAGAACATCTCCCGGTAGATTCCCTTGCCCGTTTTGAAGTCCACGAGTTCAAGAACACCATCAATCTCGGCTACCATGTCCGCCCGACCACCGTATCGGTATTTCTCCGAGACGAGGGATTGTTCAAGTGAGATCGGTCGGATATCGTGCTGTTTTCGCCAAGCGCAAAACGACAGATAGCAATTCTCGGCCAGGTCTCGCGTCGCCGGGTCGGCCCGAGATGCGGCGGACGCGACGGATTCTCCGGACAGGTCGGCCAGGATCATGTCGTGCGCGAGGGTGCCGACGTCGGCTAAGGCATCGACGTACTTGTCGAGTTTGATTCCCTGAAGCCCTATTTGGTTTATCCAATCCCGGAACCTTGGCCCTTTATCCAGGATACCGGTTATCTCCGTGACGCCCGGAACCCGCGTTCCGTCCTTGAGCTTGTAGGGGCCGTGCTGTTTCGACCTTTCGACGATTTCCTGTTCAGCTGTACTCATCATGCGCCGGACCCGTCGGCCAGGGCCGCGTCTTCGTATTCCTCATCCGGCCGCGGCCGCGGAGCTTCTTCGGCGTGCTTCGCGGCGGCGGCCTTCCGGCCATCCATGACGTGCCTATACCAGCGGCGAAGATAATCCACGACACCGGCG
>JAPKZH010000654.1 GCA_026393905.1 Candidatus Aminicenantota bacterium | reverse complement strand
GGTCCGCTAGGAGGGGATCAGCAGCTCGGGGGAATGATTGCCGAGGGCCGAATCGATTTTGTCATATTTTTTTGGGACCCAATGGAACCGCATCCGCATGATGTTGATGTCAAAGCGCTCCTTCGAATCGCTGTGGTCTATAATATCCCCATCGCATGCAATCGCTCGACCGCGGATTTCATGATTTCTTCGCCGCTTATGAATGAAGAATATCACCTAGTCATCAGGGATTACACGGAATACATCCATCGTAAAATATAGCTGATCCAGAGCGCCCTTGTCCTGACGTCCAACCGCAGCTTCAGCCAGTGGAATGAGATTTTCGGCGATACTGTCATCGCGACAGCGATTCTGGACCGAATCCTTCATCACTCGACGACGATCAACATCAAGGGCAAGTCGGAGAGGGGAAAAAGCAGAGGGGAGGAGGGCGGCTGATTATTGATTTCTGGATATAATTTCAAAAGATCCCGGGCAAGGGGGGGAGGCGGGAATGGGGAAAGAGGGGAAATATGGAGGGCGAAGTAGAGATCGAACCTGCGACCCACTTATTAAAAGCTCTTCCTGGCTGGAATAATCGCCCGAGTTATCGTAACTTATTAAATTGCTATTCGAAGTCATCTTCTGTAATTTATAATCATACCCGCGGTTTTGCAGGAAAATTATGGCAGGATTAGTAGAAGTGTAAAAATGGCCCCTAAAACGAGGAATAGAGAAATAAAAACGATTCTATCGGATGATGAGCTTTGTGAGGCTGCAAGGCGGAAACCTGGCGTTAAAGATGTCCGGATAATTTCTCCTTCAGACGTGGTAACTGCTGCCTGGGTTAGCTTGAAGTGTCAGTTCGGCTGCGACGGATATGGCCAGTGTTTGGTTTGCCCTCCTTTTACGCCGACGCCAGAACAGATGCGTGTCGTCTTGGATTGTTACCATCGAGCGATATTGATACACTTTGGACTGCGGGCAGCATTAAAGACAGTAGTTGCCGACCTTGAGCGGGATATTTTCCTAAGTGGTGCCTGGAAGGCTTTTGGCCTTGGCGATGGCCCGTGCTATTTCTGCAGGAGGTGTCCTGTGGAAGAAGGACAGTGCCGACACACTGAGCGGGCTCGGCCATCGATGGAAGCGTGCGGAATCGATGTTTTTTCTACCGTGAAGAAAGCGGACTTTCCGATAGAGGTTGTTCGAACGAGACGCCAATGCCCCAACTATTACGGATTGATATTGGTGGATTAACCATTACGCAACAAACGGTTATCGCCCCAAGCTATCCACTTGCATTTACAAGACGATCAACATCAAGGGCAAGTCGGAGAAGGGCGAGGGAGGGAAGGAAGGCGAAATCCAACAATTTGAGGCAGAGGGGGTCAATTTTCAATAACTTCTATATGGGATGTGAGAACTATTTGATATGATGTCTCGATGAACATAAAAAACAAAGTCGTCATCGTGACCGGAGCCTCTTCCGGTATCGGTCTTGCCACGGCAACGCTTCTTGCCAAACGTGGAGTCAAGGTTGCACTCGTCGCCCGGTCCATAGATAAACTTAGAAATATTTCAAAAGAGCTTCCGGAATCATTCCCGATTTGCGCAGACATGACTAAAGAAGATGAAATAAAAATGATGGTCAGAAAAACGAAAAATCATTTTGGAAGAATCGACGTTCTTATCAATAGCGCCGGCCAAGGCTACGATGCGCCGGTTGAAAAGATTAATATCGAAACTTATCGGACAATGTTCAATCTCGATGTTGTAGGTCCGCTCGTCGCCATGCAGAGCGTGATCGCCATTATGAAAAAACAAAAAGAGGGAGTGATTGTCAATATCAGCTCAGGGACGGCTTTAATGGCCCTCCCCAATATGAGTCCTTATTCTTCAGTGAAAGCCGCTCTGGCGAGTATCAGTTTAACGGCTAGAGAAGAACTGAAAAAGGACAATATCCATGTGAGCGTTGTCTATCCTTATATGACTCTCACCGATTTCGAAAAAAATACGATTAAGGACACCGAAGAAAATCAGGCCGAACCGGAGGAGGGGAAAGGGCCATTGCGGCCTCCTGATACGCCGGGATATCTCGCCCAAAAAATCCTGGAGGGTATCGAAAACAATGATGCCGAAATATTCGCCCACGATTGGATGAAAAAGATGATCCGGTAGGTCAAAATATTTTCGTAACCGCTCTTCTTTATTTATCCTTCTTTTTTGACGGCTTTCAGGACATCGTATCTCTTTATCACTTCTTCCGTGATATCAATGGTAGGCAGGAAATAAGCAACACCGCTGGCCTGGAGATCTAGGACCAGGCTGAATCCTTTCTCCTGAGCAATGTCTTTTATCAGAGGCAAGACTTCTGTTTTGATTTTAGTGACTAGATTGAACTCCAGCTGATTGAATTCTTTTGTAGATTCCTCTTCTGTTTTTTTCCTTTTTGTTCTTAGGGCCTCTAGGTCCTTGGCCATTTGATCTCGGGCTTCTATGGCAAGAGTAAATTTCTGCGTATAAAGCCTGGTTTCTAAAGACTGGGCCTGATTGTCCAGCTTGGAAAGTTCGCTCAGGATTTGCTGCTCCTTCTGTTGCAACAATGACATGACCCTTTTTCCTTCGATTGAAATCTGCATCGTTTTCGCCGAGTCGATAACAGCGACATTATTGAATTGCTGACCGAAACTAAGGAAAGAGAGACTCAGAAGAATGAGGGAAAACGTGATAATGAATTCCTTTTTTATTTTCATTTTGATCCTCCTTTTCTCGTTATTGTGAAACTAACAGAGACTATATTACGTTGCAATTCTTTGAGGAAAATTAAATTTTTGTTTTCAAGCGCTTTGTGGATTAGGGCAAAGGGAAGATCAGCATAATCCCTAGATAATAATATATTTATGTTCATATTCACCAATCGGCTTGGGAAGCTAGAACCCTCATTTTTTGCCAAGAAATCAATTATCCAGTTCGGAAATCGACTAAAGGGGTGTGAGAAAAGAGATGAAGGATTCCATATCGAATGCGAGGTCGGCCGTAAGAATCTTAATCGTCGAGGATGAAGCGATCATCGCCCGGGATATCCAGAATATCCTGAGCCGGTTCGGCTATCAAGTGAGCGGCCTGGCTTCCTCCGGTGAAGAATCCATCCAAAAAGCCCGAGACCAGCATCCCGACCTGGTCCTAATGGATGTCAGGCTCAAAGGCTCCATGAACGGGATCGAAGCCGCCCACGAGATCCATGATCATCTCCATATTCCCGTTGTTTATCTAACGGCAAACGGCGAGGAAAAGACTCTGGAGGACGCACAACCGAATAACGGTTTCATGAAAATCTTGAAGCCTTTTGAGGAGAATGACATACAGTGTGTGATCCAGATGATTCTTCCTCGTAACAATAATTAATCCCTTCCCTAGAAGGCCTGCTGAGAGACCAACTCCCTGACTCTTAAAAGACCCGGCAGGCCTTTTTTTTTGCTTATTTTTGACAAGTTCCCGTCTATCTGCTAATCTTGTCCTTTGTTGATGGACGCTATTTTCAACCCGAGTCCAAGAATAAGGAGAACCGATGTTTGACGCGAAAACGTATGTCAAAAGACGTGAGCTTCTGAAAAAGCAGGTCCCCTCCGGGCTGATTCTGTTCCTGGGCAATGAGGACAGCCCGATGAATTACGCGGCCAATACCTATCATTTCCGGCAGGACAGCTCTTTTCTCTATTTTTATGGATTGGATTCGCCCGGCCTGGCGGCCGTCATCGATGTCGAAGAGCAAAAAGATATGCTGTTCGGGAACGATATCGGCATCGAAGACATCATCTGGATGGGGTACCTTCCCACCTTGAAGGAGCGGGCGGCCAAGGTCGGAGTGAACGAGACAGCCCCTCTCAAAGATTTGGAAGGAATGCTGAAAGAGGCCGCCCAGAAGGGAAGGCCGATCCATTTTTTGCCTCCCTATCGGGCCGAGAGCCAGATGAAGCTCCTGGCTTGGCTGGGGGTTCCCCCGCAGGAGTCCAAGAGCAAATCCTCACCCGAATTGATTAAAGCCGTCGTGGCCCAGCGCTCCGTGAAATCGGAGGAAGAGATCGCCCAGATCGAGATCGCGCTCAAGACAAGCTATAAGATGTATATCACGGCCATGCATATGGCTCAACCCGGGATTTATGAAAAAGATATTGCCGGACGGATTGATGGGATCGCCATGGCCGACGGCGGGGCAACCGCTTTTCCCACGATCCTTACGATCAACGGCCAGATCCTTCACAATCATGACCACGGCAACCTGCTCGAGAAAGGAAGGCTGCTTGTCGTGGACGCGGGCGCCGAATCGCCCCTCCATTATGCGTCGGACATCACCCGGACCATCCCGGTCGGCGGAAAATTCTCGGCCAAGCAAAAGGAGATTTATGAGATCGTCCTGGCCGGCCATGAAAGCGCCATCAAGGGCATCAAGCCCGGCATCATGTACAAGGATGTCCACCTCCAGACGGCCAAGGTCATCGCCTCCGGCTTGAAATCGGCCGGCCTGATGAAGGGCGATGTGGAGGAGGCCGTCAGCCAGGGCGCCCATGCCCTGTTCTTCCCCCACGGCCTGGGCCACATGCTCGGCCTGGATGTGCATGATATGGAAAATCTGGGTGAGAGCTATGTTGGGTATGACCACACGGTCAACAGAAGCGACCAGTTCGGCCTGGCCTATTTACGCCTGGCCAAGGAGCTCCGGCCCAACTATGTCTTGACCGTGGAACCCGGCATCTATTTCATTCCGGCCCTGATTGACACGTGGAAAAAGGAAAAGAAATGCCTGCCGTTTATCGCCTATGACAAGCTTGAGGCCTACAGGGATTTCGGCGGCATCCGGATCGAGGACAACATCCTGGTGACAAAGGACGGCAGCCGCGTTCTCGGACGGCTCATTCCTAAAAAGGCGGCCAAGGTCGAACAAGCGGCAACACTCTAATATCAACGCAATAATTAAAATGACATCTCCGTTCGGGCGGCGCTTAGGCCGCCCGTAGCCCCCGGGCCCCGGGAACCAGTCCCGTCGGACACTCTTGGAAGGAAACCCTTTGTAGGGTTTTCCTTCCAACGGTCGCTTCGCTCCCTGCCTTCCTTCCCAGGAGCATTTGGCGATGAATTCATGGGAGGATGCTCCTTGGGGGGGTGGCAGGGCCGGCGGGTATTCCCGCCGCCCGTTGGAGGGGGACCCTATGAAAGGGTCCTCCTCCAAGAGTGTCCGGGGCCCCCCTCCGCTACGGGGGCTTGAGGGCGGCCTAAGCGCCGCCCATACATTGTCACTTTATTTATTACGTTTGTATTAGTTTGCACGAAGCGAGAAATTCGTTTAAGATATTGGCTCGTCGAATTCTCCGATCTTCCGAGTGAATCTAAGAAAGAACTGAAAACATGAAAATTGCCCTCGTCCAGCAGCGGGCCACTCCTAATCTCGCTGAGAACCTCCGTCGGGGGACAGAGGCGTTTCGCCGGGCCTCGGACGAAGGCGCGCGATTGATCGCCTATGCGGAGCTGGCGTTTTTGCCGTTCCTGCCGCAGGTCCCGGTAGACCATCGAACGGAACTGGAATCCTATGCCCAGCCGGTTCCTGGGCCGATCACCGAAGAATTCTCGGCTTTGGCCAAGCGCTATCGGGTCGTTGCGGTCTTGAACCTGTTTGAGAAAGCCGGCGGCCGAACCTACGATTCCTCTCCGGTCATCGATGCCGACGGAAGGCTGCTCGGCGCCACGCGCATGGTCCATATCATGGAAGGCCCGGGTTTCCATGAAAGCGGGTACTATGCGCCCGGCGACCAGCCCATCTATGTCTATGAAACGGCCCTGGGCAAAGTCGGCGTGGCGATTTGCTATGACCGCCATTTTCCCGAATATATGCGAATGCTGGCCCTCCAAGGCGCCGAAATCGTCATCATTCCTCAGGCGGGAACCGTGGGGGAGTGGGGCGAGGGCATCTTCGAGGGAGAAGTCCGGATCGCCGCTTTTCAGAACGGCTATTTTGCAGCTCTAGTCAACAGGGTCGGCAGGGAAGAAGTGCTTCATTTTGCCGGCGAATCTTTCGTCGCCGACCCGTTCGGCCGCGTGATCGCCCGGGCGCCGCGCGGGGAAGATCACATCCTGTATGCGGATTGCGACTTTAAGCTTATCTCCGGGTGTCCTGCGAAAATGCATTTCCTGCCGGACCGGCGTCCGGGCCTTTACAAGAATTTCAAGCTGACGGATGAGAAATAAAAATGGAAAGCTGGTACGTCATCAACACCAAGCCGAAAAGGGAATTCCAGGTCGAACGGCTATTCCAGGAAGGCGGAATCAAGATCTATAACCCCAGGTATCGCGAGGGATTAAAAACGAAGCCGTTCTTCCCCGGCTATCAATTCGTCTTGTTCGACTATCCAGGCCAGTACAAGCTGGTCAAATATACCCGGGGCGTCAAACGGATCGTCGGCAATGAGGAAGGCCCGATTCCGATTGAGGAGAGGATCCTCCGGGAAATCCAAGCCAGAGAAGTGGACGGCTTTATCGAGTTCTTCAAGTACGGACCCGAGCCTCAAGTCGGGGACGAAATCGAAGTCGCCGAAGGCCCGCTGAAGGGCTTGAGAGGGGTTTTCAAGAAAGACCTCTCCGACCAGGACCGAGTGATGATCCTCCTGGATTATGTTTCTTATCAGGGCCAGCTTCTCATCGAGAAGAAAAAGCTCAAGAAGGTCATCTACTGAACCGTCGGAGCCCGTCCCGATCTCAGGCTCTGTAAAAAACTCTCAGTCAGGCTGGAGCTCGAAAAAAATATCACGCCGTTCCCGCCCAGGCGCTGACTGATATTCATCTGTTCCAACATCCCGGCCGGCGTGTTCTGATTGTGCGAAGTCCCAATGCCGATCCCGGGACAGACGAGCACTCGGCTGCTGCCGATGTCCACGGCCCGGCGGGCATATTTTTCAAAAAGGCTGTGGTGATTCGTGTAGAGCATGGGGCAGAGCATGTCGATCAGGCCTTGTTTGGCCCAGCCTTCCCAGTCCTGGCCGATCAAGACTTTGGCCTTATCGGCGGCGGGAAAAACGGCGGCGGAAATTTTCACCGGGCGGCCGGCGGCCTTGACGGCTTCCCGCAAATCGCGGACGAACTG
>JAPKZH010000389.1 GCA_026393905.1 Candidatus Aminicenantota bacterium | reverse complement strand
GAAAGCCAGATATAGGTATTGCCCAAGATCCTTCTCGAAATGGGTTGAGCCAGGTCGATGGCGGCGCCCGGCAGGCGGCGCGAACCGATGGCCACATCGAATCCGTCCTTCAAGGCGGCCAGGAGCCGCTCGATTTGATCGATCCGCGTTGAATTATCGGCGTCCATGAAGAGAACGATCTCGCCCCCAGCCTCGAGCATTCCTCTTTTGACTGAATATCCCTTGCCGCGATTGGCCGGGTTCTTCAGGAGAATAAAGGAGTCGAATCGTCGGGCTTCGGCCTCAGCGATCTCCGAGGTTCGGTCCTTCGAGCCGTCATCGACGACGATGATCTCGGGGCGGTAATCTTTTGTTTCGAGGAAGTTGGCGACATCCTGGAGCGTTGTTGACAGGTTGGGCTCTTCGTTGTAGGCGGGGATGATGACCGATAGATACGCAGATGGTTCACGCAATGTCGGTTTTCATCCTATCACAGTACCGAATATATTATCAAAAAATAGGGCACGAAAATAGGACAGGGATCGGATCGGAAGCTCAGTTTGTGTAATTTCAAGGAGGAGTTGGCATCGCCCCTCCGCTATGGCGGCTTCAGGGGCGATGCCAACTCCTCCTTGAAATTATATATTTGGATGTGCTAGCGATCCGATCTCAGCGGAGCTTGAAGACGACCATGATTTTGGCCCGGCCGACAGTGATCGAATAAAATTCTTGAGAGTAGGAATAGCCCTCCTTTTGCCATCGATAATCACTCAAGAAATATTTGGCTTGGCCGAGATCGGTCACATAGTTCAGCCTTTTCCCGTCTTCGTCTTTGAGGATGAAGGAATTGAGCTGACCGGGAGCATTCTGGACGCAGATATTAATCCTTTGGTCAGGATCGTTTTTGAGAATATATTCCAGGGCTTGCCTGTAGGAAAGTCCCCAGTAATCCAAGTCCCAGTCGGCCTGGACATCCTTTCCGGCGAGGGCATTGAAGTAGACGTTTTGGTGAGGATGGTTGGCGATCATGAAGGCGGCCGTTCGAACCAGGCCGAAAAGGATGATCAGAACGAAAAGCGGGGCCAAGATTTTGCCCGCCCGCCTTAATGATTTCAGGGAGACAAAAAGGATCACCATGCCTTTGAGGGACAGGATCAGAAAGGCGGGATAGATGAAATACAGATGACGCCATGAGTCATAGACAACGGGCTTAAAGATAATCACCGCCAGGAGCGGGCCAAAAAACCAGGCTAGAAAGAGAAGGGTGTCTCGTTTTTGAGAATCTCGAAATCGAGACACAGGCCGTCGGAAGATCTCGGCGATCGACCGGACCAAGCCGGCCGCAAAATTGGCAGTGTAGAGCAGGGGAGTCGTGATCACGAACCAAACGGGAATATAGTGCCAGGGAAGGTTTTCCGGAGAAATATAGCGGCCCATATATAGAACGGCCCTGGACCAGGGATAGCGGCTCATCTTCCTCCAGGCCCGAATGAATTGGGCGACGGGGTCGTTCCAGAGAATCGGCCAAAAGAGGATCATGAGACATATTGTCAAAACCAGGAAAAGAAAAAGCGCCAGGATCTCTTTTTTGAGCGTCCGGACGGGCGGGCGGCCCGTGAAGATCGGGGCGGCGACAAAAAAGAACAACGTCAGGCCGGGGACGAGGACTCCCAGGACGCGGACGTCGATTAAGAGGGCGCAGACGAGGGCGTGGACCGCTGCCCTGAATAGGGATGTTTTTTCCAGAAATTGGATCAGGGTGTAGATGCTGATGATGAAGAAGGATAAAAAGACGAGGTCTTTTGAATTATAAAAGGATTCGGCGAAGAGGCGTGGGCTGAGGATCAGCAGCAGGCTGCCCAGAAGACCGATCTTCCAGCTCCGGAAATGGTCTTTATTCAGCCGATAGAAGAACACCACGCCCAGGAAAAACATGAGGAACGTCGCCAGGTGTCTCATCAGGAACACCTGGCGCGAAGTCTCCAGCTTGAGGATCTTCTCGATCATAAACAGCGGCAGCTCGAAGGCGACTCCGTAATAGCGGTCGGAGTAAGTCAATAAGGAGCGGTCGCCTTTGAAGACATAATTGAAGGACTTTTTGCCGTTTTCATGATTCCGGTTTTCGTCCCAGGACAGGCCGTAGTCTTTGTAGATCCCCAGACCGATCAGAAGGAAGGCGACAAAAAACGCGCCGACGACGATCCTGTGTTTATCGTCGAGGAATTTTGAGAGATGCCGTTTAGGCAATTTCCATTTTCATCCTAGGCCAAACGTCCGTCTTTTAATAAAAAACTATTGTCCCTTCAGGACCAGGCCGATCTCCTCCACGAGGGGCTTGGAACCGAGATAGAGGGCCGTCCGCTGGTGGGGTTTTTGGGGGACAATGTCGAGGATGGAGGTCCCTGTTTCGTCCACGGCGCCGCCGCCGGCTTCCCGGCACATAAAGGCGACGACGGCGGCCTCGTACATCAGCCGAAGCTTGCCCTGGGGCCTGTTTTTCTTCGGGTCGGGGTGGTTGACGATGGCCGGATACATGAACAGCCCGCCGTTCAACAGGATCCGGTGAAAATCGCCGGCCAGCGCCCCCATGTAACGGAAGGCATATTTTTGTTCGTTTTCTGCGATCCACTTCTGGATTTTTGCGGCAAAGGTCGAGCGATTGGCCGAATTGAAGGAGAGCTCCCAGGACTTTCGGTTTTCCGGGAGCTGCATCAGAGTGGGTCTTACATAATTGAAGGTCTCGTCGATATGAAACCTCCAGCATCCCGCCTGGCGGAGGGCGATGGTGAATGTCCCCGTCGGGATGACGAACATGCCGGAAGCGATATATTCCCGGCCGGCGCGCAAGTGCATATCTTCGGGCCCCTCCAGGTTGCGCTTGGCCACGCCGAAGAGAAAACCGACCGGCAGGTTATGGGCGACATTGGAGGAGCCGTCCATGGGGTCGTAATAGACGAAATATCGCCCACCCTCGACGTTCATTGGGATGATCTCCTCCTCTTCCTCGCCGACGGCATGGATGACCCGGCCCGATCTTTTGAGATAATGCTTGACCAGATCGTTGGCGATCTCATCCATCTTCATCACTTCTTCGCCCTGGACGTTGACCGAGCCGGCCAAACCGAGGTGTCCGCGGAGCGCCCCGGTCAAATAATAATGCTGGATGCGCTTGGCGGCGTTCAGGATGGAATTCATCAGGATCAAGAAATGGTAGGTCCGGTTATGGCGCTCCTGGTGTTCCAGTAAAAAATCATAAAAGGTTTGGTCAAATTGAAGCATGAAACTCCCTCCTCAAGCTGATTTCCCGCTTTCTTCCAAGCATTTCAGACCGGTTAAAATCATAGCCTGGATTTTTGTTCGAGACAAGAGGTTTTTTACGAGAAACATCGCCTTTATCACGCCCATGGAGATCTCGTTGATGAGAACTTATCGAAAAGTCAGCCGGAGCCAGTTTTTTAGAAAAAGAAGGAATGTTTTTCTTTTGTGAGGTCCATATAAAAATTTGTTGAGGGAAAGAAGGGTTTCATATTTCTCCCGGGAATACGGGAACCACCAGAATTTCCGGGACGATGTCAGGCGCCTGTCCCGGCTGATGACCTTGAGGTTGGTCAATTCGGTGAGGGCCTCTCTTGAAAGCAGGCGGCCCCAACCGCTGTGTTTCGTCCCTCCCCAGGGAAACCCGGGAAGGCCGACGCTGCTGTCGTTGATCCAGACGATTCCGGCCTGGAGCCTGCGCGCGATAGCCTGGGCTTTCCGTAGATCACGACTCCAGACCGAAGCTCCTAATCCAAAACTGGACCGATTGGCCTCGTCGACGGCCTGGTCGATGGATTCGACCTCCCGGATGCAAAGGATGGGGCCGTCCCATTCTCCATCCGGCGCGAGGATTTTCATCCCGGGCGTGGCCTGGAGCAGAATCACGGGGCCTCTCGGCCCTGGGCCATCGTCGATTTTGCCTCCGAGCGTCCATGACGCGGCCCCTTTGTTCACGGCGTCCCTGATGAGATCTTCCGTCCGGTCGAACCCGGCTCGGTTTTTTGCGATCCCAATTTCGGTGTTTGGATCAGAAGGATTTCCGGCCCTGATCTGTTTTACCGCCGCCAGGAGCAACGGCACAAAAGCCCGGCTCGTCTCGGACGTGAGGAAAACCCTCTTCGTCCCGACGCACGACGATCCCCCCGAATAAAAGGCGCTCCAGGCGATTCCCCTGGCTGCCAGAACCAAGTCGGCGTCATCGGCGACGATGGCCGGGTTTGTCCCGCCGAGCTCGAGCAGGCAGGGCTTGAAGAAATGCCCGCATAATTCAGAAATGATTCTTCCTGTTTGATAGCTTCCCGTAAAAATCACCTTCCGGACGCTCTCGGCGGCGATGATCGACTCCACGACCTTTGGGCCTCCTTCGATCACTTCGATCACTCCCTCGGGGAATCCAGAATCATGAAAAAGGCGGTGGAGGAACTCGGCAGTCCGAGGACAACGCTCGGAAGGTTTGAGGATCACACTGTTGCCGCAAAACAGGGCCGAGCCCGCCTGCATCACGGGAAGCGAAAAAGGAAAATTGGAAGGCCCGATGACGGCGATCAGACCGAGCGGCTCAAAGCAGACCCGATTGGATTTCGTCCAGAACCCGGGCCGCCAGTAGCGAAATTTTTTATCCGTCAGCCAGCCGGGATAGGCCTTTTCGATGAACCGGATCATTTCCAGGGCGGGGGTGATTTCCTGGCTGACGGCTTCGGTGATAGGCTTGCCCGTTTCTTCAGAAAGAAGAGCGGCCAGTTCCTTCTGCCGTTCCACAATCAGGGACCGCAGTCTCTTGAAGTGGAACTTTCTTTCGGCGACGGGCGCGGACGCCCATAGGGGAAAAGCGCGGCCGGCACGGCCAAGAGGGCCGGCCACCGCGGGCGGAGCGCTGTGTTCGTTATCCATCTTTTCCTGGTCCTCGACCTAGAAAGGGGTATCCCTGGCGATAAGGTCTTCGAATGTTTCGCGCCTTCGGATGAGGAGGGGAGCGCCGTTTTCAAGCATGACAACGGCAGGCCGCGGACCGGCAAAATTATTCCCGAGCGAAGTGAAATACGCCCCCGTATCCATCACGGCCAATATGTCGCCGGGCGAAAGAGGGGGAAGCCTCCGTTGGAAACAGACCAGGTCGAGTGGCGTCGGCAGGTTGCCGAAGATATTATGTTTTGCCGGCTGTCCGCGATCGGGCTTGTTGGCGACGAAAATCTCGTGGTATTCGCTGATCAAAAGCTGGGACAGGCTCATCGCGCCGCCGTCGCAAAAAACAGAGTTTGGGCCTTTGTTCCGTTGCCGGACGGAATTGACCGTCAGCAGAAGGACCTGGGACGGTCCGCTCAAAGCTCTGCCCGGTTCGACGAAGATCTTCGGTAGCGGAATCCCCCTGCTTTGAGCATACTCCTGGAGTTGGCCCGCGCAGGCTCGGGCCACTTCTCTCAGGAGGTTGGGTCTGTTCTTCGTGGCGGGCGGCTCTTGGGGTCTGTTCCAAAGGAACAGGCGGACGGCTTCCCAGGCGTTGATTTCTTTGAGCGTGGAAATGTTAAAGCCGCCTCCGATGTCCAGGATTTCCGGGCAAAAACCGTTTTCGAGCAGGCTGTCCATGAAGCCCAGGCTGTTGGCCAGGGCTTCTTGATAGGGGGCGGCGCTGGAAATACCCGTGCCGATGTGAAAATGAAGGCCGCGGAACGCAAAAAGATCCTGATGCGCCCTCAAGAACTTCAGCGTGTCGCTCCATTCTTCGCTCGAGCGCCTGAACCCGATGGGACTTGACGATGACCCGGTTGTCGTGGTGAATTGAAATCTTCTTTTTTTTAGGCCCGGATTGATCCTCAAGCCGATATTGGCTTTCCTTCCGAGCTTTTCCGCGACGTCCATGAGAGAACGAAGCTCGGCAGTTGTTTCGATGTTGATTAGACGCGCTCCACATTCGACGGCTCGGCTGAGAAGCGCTTTCGGCTTCAGAGTGCCGTTGACAAGAATCCTGTCTCCCCCCAGGCCGAGTTTTCCAGCCAGCCACATCTCAAACTCTGAGATGACTTCGGCACCCACGCCGGCGGCGGTCAACACTTGGAGGGCGCGAGGGAGCGGGTTGGTTTTGAAAGAAAAGAAAATGTCCGCTTCGAGGCCTTCTGCATGAAACGCCGCTTTCATCTCGGCGCATGAACGCTCCAGCCTTTTCCGGCTGACGACAAAAAGTGGAGTTCCGTAGCGGGCGGCCAGCTCGACGAGGTTGTGTCCGTCCCAGTAGAGGTCCTTGCCAAGACGGCCCAGGTTCCAGCGCTCCATCCCGCTCATTTTCGGATCCTCATTCTCCAACCGAAGATCAGCATGGCCCCGATCAGGAGGACGGTGCCATAGGCCAGACTCCCCAAAAGCGGCTGGACAATGGAATGGCCCGTAAAGGCCGAGACCATGCTCAGTTGCGAAGGGAAGTAGCCGGGAAGATAACGAATGATGGCTTTGTTCTGGGCTTCGGCATAATAGATGGGATTCTGGAGCCAGCCGACGTCGAAGTTGGCCAAGAGCACGATGAACAGAATTCCTTCCAGCTCCCGCTTGAAAATGGCGCCGACAAGCATTCCGTAGCAGCCATACACATACCCGCCCATCATGAACCCTGCCAGAACGAGCGGGAATCGGCGGGGGGAAAAAAGCAGGGGGAGCATGGCGCCCACATAGCATCCGACGCCGACGATGACGCAGAGGAGAACGCCGAACTTGGAGAGAAGAATTTCGGATGTGTGGAAGCCGCACAAGACGAGTCTCCGGTTTTCGACGGCATGCTTTTGGGTGAGGTTGAGGGCCAGAAAGGATGTCAGGATGCCTACCGCCGCCAGCCCGATAAAAATGAGAGCCTCGTTCCGCTGGCTGACTGTGAGGAAGGCCGATTCTGAAATCGAGGCCAGCTTGAATGCGATCTGGCGGTGCGTTGTCACCAGGAAAATGACGGCATAGAAGAGGGTGGGGATAATGAAAAAAAGAAGGAAGGCGATCCGGTGGCGAAGAAGCTCCTTGGCGGTCATGATCCAGCCGGTTTGAAAATGCCTCAGGCGCATTGAAGGATTCCTCCCTTGAGCTCGAAGACGGCGTCGAACTTGGACCGGTCATAGACGAAATGGGAGACAATCAGAATGCCCGCTCCGTTCGATTTCATCTCTTCGGCGTAATCCCAAAAATGAACGTAGGTCTCCCAATCGAAGCCTGAATACGGTTCATCAAGGATCAGGAGCAAGGGGGAGTGAAGAACGGCCAGAGAGAAATTCAGCTTTTGTTTCGTCCTGCCGCTCAGGTGGGAGACGAGTGTCTTTTCGTACGACTCGAACCTGAACCGTTTGAGAAGCCATTCTTTTTTGGCCTTCCAGCTCCCTGAATGATTTCCGTTCCCGAGACCGTAGGCAGCGCCAAAATAGGCGAAATTCTCTTCGACGGTCAACGTCTCGAAAACCGATAAATCCTGAGGGCAATAGCCCGTGGCCACCTTTTTGATGACTTGCCCGGAGTCGGGTGAAATCCAGCCCACGATGATTTTGAGGAGGGTGCTCTTGCCGGCCCCGTTTTCGCCCGTGATTCCGACAATCTGGCCAGGCTGAACACAGAACGTGACATCCTTCAGCACGGGATGCCGGCCGAATGATTTGGCCACGTCCAGGACTTCAAGGGCATTCTCAGGATTCATGGGCTT
>JAPKZH010000151.1 GCA_026393905.1 Candidatus Aminicenantota bacterium | reverse complement strand
CCGCCTGGTGGCCGAACTGGAAAGCGGCGGCCGGGCGGCCTCCGGCATCAAAGAGACCTTGCGCCGGCTGAATCAGGTCGAAGTCCAGAACCTCATCGTGACCCATAACTTTTCGGCCGAGGGAAAGATCTGCCCCCGCTGTAAATTCCTCTATCTCGAGGAGCCGCTCTGTCCGAACTGCCAGGTGAAAACCGAGGCCGTGGTAGACGTCGTCGACGAGGCCATCGAAGCCGCCATGAATAAAAACGCTGAGGTCCGGCACGTCACGCCGCCGTCCAGGCTCGACCGCTATGGAAAGATCGGCGCCTTCCTTCGATACAAGATTTAAGAATTTCTTTTAGAAACTAAAATTTTTCTTTTTGGCAAAGCAAGGGGTATACCCCGAGCTTATGCGGCCTTCTGTTTTTTAAACGACACCTTCTCGATCAAACTGTAAATAATCGGGATGATGAACAGCGTCAGGAATGTGGTCGTGGTCAAACCGCCAAGAAGGGTGATGGCCAACGGGTTTCTTATCTCGGAGCCCGCGGTCCTACTGATGGCCATGGGCAATGTCCCCAAAATCGTGGTCAGCGCCGTGAGCAGCACAGGGCGTAAGCGGGTGACGGCCCTCGGACGGAACCTCCCCGTCCGGCACATCACGCCGCCGTTACGGCTCGACCACTACGGGAAGACCGGGGCCTTCCTGAAATACAAAGTCTGATCCGGAAACCGAAAAAAAACGGGGACCCGGAAGGGGTCCCCTGTAAAAGCCCCGGTCCCGCGGATGGATGACTAGGCCGCCGCCTTCTTTTCCTTGAATCTTATCTTGTTGAAAATACTGTAAATAACCGGGATGACGAAGAGCGTCAGGAAGGTCTTCGAGGTCAGTCCGAAAGCGATGACCACGCCCAGCGGAGCCCGGAACTCGGAGCCCGAGGATCTGGAGAAGGCCATGGGCAGGGTTCCCAGAATGGTCGTCAGGGCGGTCAACAGGACGGCCCTCAGCCGCGTCGTCGACCCTAGGAGGATGGCCTCCCGCTTGTCGACACCCCGCTTGATGAGCTGGTTGATGTAGTCGATCATGACGATGCCGTTATTGACGGCGATCCCCAGGAGCAGGATGAACCCCACCAAAACGGCCAGGCTGATCGTTCGGCCCGTGACGAGAAGACCGATGATGACCCCGATGACGCCCAGGGGCACCGTGAACATGATAATGAACGGGTGGACGAAGTGCTCGAATTGGGAGGCCATGACCATGTAGACGAGGAGGACGGCCAGGGCGAAGGCGCCAGCCAGGATGAGGAAGGCCTCCTGCATCTGCTCATAGGAGCCGCCATATTCGAGGAAGTAGCCCGGCGGCAGGCTTTTCTCGTAACCGGCCAGACGGCCCTTGATGTCCTTGACGACGCTGCCGAGGTCCCGGCCGGAGATATTGGCCGTGATGGAGACCCGGCGGGCCTGATTCTCACGGTTGATCATGATCGGCCCCTCGCCGGACGAGATGTCGGCCACCTGCTCGAGATAGATCGTCTGGCCGGCGGCCGTCCGGAGCGGGATGCTGCGGACCCCGTCCAGACTATCGCGGTATTTCTCCTTGAACCGGAGGCGGACGTCGATCTCGTCGGTCCCCTCGCGGTAGCGCGTGGCCACCTTGCCCAGCGTGGCGGTCTGGACGGTATTGGCCACTTGGTAGACCGAGAGACCCAGCCGGTAGGCCCGCTCGCGGTCGATGTGGATCTGGACCTCGGGCTTGCCCACGGCCAGAGTGTGCGTGACATCGCGGAGGCCCTCGATGCCGGTGATGAGCTGGACGATCTGATCGGCCTGCCCCTTGAGAGTGGGCAAGTCCGAGCCGAAAAGCTTGATCTCGACCGGGGCCGAGGCGCCTCCGAGCATCATCTGGCTCATGTCGACGGCCTCGAACTTGACGCCCCGGAGGTTCGGCAGCGTCCGCCGGATCCGCTCCAGGATCTGCACGTCGGATTCCTTCCTCTTGTCGCGCTTGACCAAGCCGACCCAAAGGAGCCCCTCGTGGGTGCCGGCGTTGGCGATCGCCGAAGCGGCGTCGCCGGCGTCCTGCTCGGCCTGGGAGCCGACCTGGGCCGAGATCATGGTGATCTCCGCCATCTTCGACATGATGCCCTCGACCATGCCCACGACCCGATCGGTTTCCTCGAGGGCCGTGCCCACCGGCATGCGCACCTTGAGCAGGATCATATCCATGTCCTGGGCGGGCATGAATTCCGTGCCCAGGAAGGGGACGATCGCCAGGGAGGCGAGGAGCGCGAGGAGCGTGCCTCCGAGGACCCAGCGGCGATGATGGAGGGCCTTGTCGAGCCATTTTCTATAGAACGCTTTGGCTTTGGCGAACTGGCGCTCCTCGGGGGCCTTGGC
>JAPKZH010000008.1 GCA_026393905.1 Candidatus Aminicenantota bacterium | reverse complement strand
CGGCGTTCTCAGCATCGCTATCATCGCACTCTGGTCAGCCGGCCTCTTCATCCTCGTCCTGAGACTGGCGATCGGCCTGTCCGGCGCTATCAAGTTGACAAGGGAGGGAACGGCGCTCGCCGATCCTGTCTGGCATCTTCTCTTCGAGCGCTTCCTGGCGCTCGTTTCGCTCCGGCGGAAAATCCGCCTCAAGAGCCACCCGCAGGTCTTCGTGCCTCTGACCTGGGGCTGGAGGAAACCGGTCATCCTCATGCCGGCCGACACCGACGCCTGGACGGACGAAGAGCGTTCGTCAGCCCTCTTCCATGAGCTCTCTCACGTCAAACGGGCGGACTTCCTAGTAATGCTGCTCGTCCGCATGAGCCTGGCCGTGTTCTGGTGGAATCCCCTCAGCTGGATTGTCTACCGAAAGCTCCGCAAGGAGCAGGAAATCGCCTGTGACGAGCTGGTCCTTCGCGCGGGGATCAAGCCGTCGATATATGCCGCCAGCCTCCTCGCCTTCCGGCGCTCCGCCGGATTCCGCTGGAACACTCCGGCGGCGCTGCTCGGGATGCTGGGAAAGCCTTCGTTTAACGAACGCCTGGCAACTATCCTCAAACAAAAACTGACGCTCAAGGAGGTCAAGATGAAAACAAAAATCATGCTGGCCGCGGCTGTCGTCCTGGCCGTGGCCCTCGTCGGGACGGCCCGTCCGGCCGTCGGAGTCGAAAATAGGGCTGCCGAACCGACTGCCATCGAAGCCGCGGCGCCCACCCCAGGATCTTTCGATGTCGCCCCGCCCGCTGCCGAAACGCAAGAGAAGGTGGCAGAGAAGCTGGCCGCTCAAGAGAAGGAAAAAGAGAAAGCCAAGAAGGCGGAGAAGGAGAAGCCCGCAGTCGAGAGAACGATCGTCATCAAGGCCAAGGAAGGCGATAAGACGCCGATCGAGATCACGATCACCCAGGGCGATGAGGTCAAGACCCTCACCCTGGACAAGCCCTTGACCATCACCACCGGCAAGGACGGCCATGTCCTCGTTCTGACCTCAGAAGGCAAGGAAATCCAGGTCCTGAAGGGTGAGCCGCTGCGCCTGGAGATCAAGGGTGGAGGCCTCGAGTTCATAAAAGAGGGCAAAACTCTGAAGATCGGCGAAGGCGGCGTTTACAGGATCGTCAAGGAAGGCGATAAGGAAGGCGCTAAGGTCGTTTATTACGTGACCCCGAAATCCGTCGTCGCCGGCGGAAAGGTCCATATTATTAAGGAAGGCGAAGACGAGAAGGGCGGCGTCCATTTCGTAACCGAGACAGTGGAAGAGGCCAAGCCAACCATCGCCTGGACCATCAAAGAACCCGTCAAGGAGGGTACGCTCCGGATCGCCAAGGAATTTTCCGGAAAGCCGTTTGAGGGAAGATGGATAAGTGAAGATGGAAAAACGCATGTCTTCACTGTGGCCAGAGACAAAGAGCTACTGGAGAAAGTCCGCGAAATCCGGGAGCAGGTCGCGGCGGTCAAAGAGAAAAAAATCGATTTCTCCTCCCTCGAAAAATCCCTGGAAAAACTCGAAGAGATGCTCAAGGCAAGCAAGGAAAAACTCCGCAAGTTCGACATCAAGCTCGATAAGGAACCCGGCGTAGCCGCCGTGGTGGAGAAAATCGTCGAGGACGAGACCAAGGGCAAAATCGATATCCAGGTCACGGAAGGCGTCAAAGCGGCAACGAACAAGACGATAATCTCGGTCACCGCCGATGACGCCGCCACCATCCAGCTCATCGCCACAGGCAAAGCGGGCGAGGAAAGACGCGTGGCCTACGCCTGGGCCGTCGCCCAATTGAAGAAAGACCTGCCTGAAGGATACAAGCTGCTGGAACAAAATTATAACGAGGAATCCGGGACGATGACCTTC
>JAPKZH010000173.1 GCA_026393905.1 Candidatus Aminicenantota bacterium | reverse complement strand
TATTTCGAGCAGGTCCAGAGCAACATGAACTATTATTGGGAAAAAGACGAGGTCCTCGGCAAGCTGGATGTCAAGATGACGGCCGCCTTCAATTCGGTTCTAGCGCTAGCCAAAAAAAAGAAATTGTCGCTGCGGGATGCCGCCTTTTTTATCGCCGTCTCGCGAGTCGCCCAGGCCTGCAAAGATAGAGACTGGGTTTAGAGGCGGCGATCGTGAATTGTTGAGAGCGATAGGCCGCATCAAACAATAAATCCTAATGTCAGATAAAAATAAATCGTCCTGTTTAGAAAACCTGACTCCTTTCGATCGCCATTTTTTCACGGGCAAGGAAAAATTTACCCTCATGGGAAAGGGATCCTTGGGGGGAAAGGCCCAGGGTTTGGCCTATATGAAAGATAGGCTTGAAAGACAGATCAAATCCTTGTTCCTGCCCGATATTGAAGTCGTGATTCCCACAATGACGGTGATTACCACGGATTTATATGATCTTTTTATGAAGGGAAATAATCTCTACGAAGTGGCTTTCGCCGACGCACGTGATGACGTCATCGCCCAGGCTTTTCAGAAGGCAGAATTGCCTCCTCAGCTTGTCGGGGACCTCCGGGCACTCATTTCTCAGGTGCACACGCCTTTGGCTGTCAGGTCTTCGAGCATGCTTGAAGACGCGATGTTTGAGCCCTTTGCGAGTGTTTATGCGACGAAAATGATTCCCAACAACCAGCTCGACACAGACACTCGTTTTAGAAAACTTGTTGAAGCCATCAAGTATGTCTACGCCTCGACTTTTTTTAAGGATGCCAAGAATTATATGCAGGCCACAAAGCATACCGCCGCCCATGAAAAAATGGCCGTCATCATTCAGGAAGTGGTTGGAACGCGGCACGGCCAGCGTTTTTATCCCCACGTCTCGGGCGTAGCCCGCTCGTTCAATTTCTACCCGCTGGGCCACGCGAAACCCAGTGATGGCGTGGTGGATCTGGCGCTTGGCTTGGGGAAGATCATTGTGGATGACGGAATCGGTTGGTCCTATTCGCCGGCCTATCCTCAAGCCAATCCCCCGTATATTTCCATCCGTGACCTCTTAGAACAATCTCAAACAGAATTCTGGGCTATTCATATGGGTCACCCATCCGAATATAATCCAATCAAAGAAACTGAATACATGAGTAAATTCAATTTGGAAGACGCGGAGAGGGATGGAACCCTGCGCTTCATTGCATCTACGTATCGTCCCCATGATGATAAGATTGTCTTCGGGATTTCCGAAAAGGGACCGAGGCTCGTCGATTTCGCCCCCATCCTCAAATTTGAACTTATTCCGCTGAACAAAGCGCTTCAATCGCTACTGAAGCTCTGCGAAGATACGCTGGAGAGGATGGTGGAGGTAGAGTTCGCTCTAACATTAGACGAAAAGCGGGGATCGCCCGCCCGCTTTGGTTTTTTACAGGTAAGGCCGATGGTCGTTTCAGAAGCTCAGGTGGATGTTTCTCTGACGGAACTGACGGGAGAAAAGATCCTCGTCGCTTCTGAATCGGCTATGGGCAACGGCCTTCTGGACAATATCCAAGATGTGGTCTATGCTAAACCAGAAAAATTTGGTCCGAACCAGACGCAGACCATCGCGGCTCAACTCGAAGATATCAATTGCACGTTGGCGGCTTCTCATACGCCCTATCTCCTCATAGGTTTTGGACGCTGGGGCTCTTCTGATCCTCAAGGAGGAATCCCCGTCAACTTTGGACAAATATGCGGCGCAAAAGCCATTGTTGAGTCCACTCTGCCTGAGATGAATTTTATGCTAAGCCAAGGATCGCATTTTTTTCATAATATCACGAGTTTCCGCGTTTTCTATTTTTCCGTGCCGCATTGGGAAAAGTATAAAATCGATTGGAATTGGCTGGGGAAACAAAAGGTCGTCAGGGAAACGGAGTTTATTCGCCATGTTGTTCTACCCTCTCCTTTGATAATGAAGGTGGATGGGACGACAAGCCGGGGAGTCATTTATCATGACTGATCAGCCAAAAAATACTGATAATCTGATCTGGTTTCTTTCTGAAAGGGCCAAAGAGCTCAACTGCCTCTATAAAATTGAAGAACTTCTCAATAAGCCGGATACAAACCTGAGTGATATCTGCAAGGGCGTCATCGAAGCTATCCCGCCCGGCTGGCAGTATCCCGACATCTGTGTGGCCAAGATCACGTTGGAGGATCACGCCTGTCAGTCTCCAAATTTTAAGGAGACACCCTGGGTGCAGTTTGCCGACATAGAGGTCCAAGATAAAATCATTGGAAGGCTCAGCGTTTATTACACAGCCGAAATGCCTAATATGCATGATGGCCCTTTTCTTAAGGAAGAGACCAAATTGCTTGGAACAATCGTCGATCGGCTCGGGCATTACATTATGTACACGAGGATGAAACAAGCTTTCCAAGAAGTCCAGATTGCCAGGAGGGAGCTCAAAGAGCATAAAGAGGAAGAATGGCATATTGCCCTAAATTTTTTGCGTCAGACGAATAAAAATCTATTTCTAGACATTTCGCGCCGCATGTTGAATTTTCTCTATTGGAGTGGAATCAGCGAAGCGGAGTCCCTCCTTCAGAAATCCGGCCTGGGGCAAAGGAACATTGAAGAAAGGGCCCTCGGCGATGAAAATCGTCCCAACCAGAAAAACACGATGACATTTACCGAGAAACTCAGCGATGAGACTTTCAGGATTGCCATAAAGTACCTTTCCAATGAACAAATCCTCGCCAACATCCAGAAATGGATCCAAGAGGACAGGTTAAGTTTTTTGGTTCAAATTACGAATCGGAATCTCTCCCTGTCAAAAGTCGTTGAAGCCATCCGGCGCTTTCATCATATTGCTGCGGAGGGAATTGAATTGCCTCCAACCAGTAAAAGAGGCGTTCAGGTCTCTCTCATCCAGCGGTTTCTTTCGACCCGCCAGGAATACATCAACACGGCCGTTGATTTTATCGAGATTGACGATTTCTATGAGGTTTTAGATCATATCGTCTTTTCTCCAGAAAGCCATGGCAAATTAGGGGGGAAAAGCGCGGGCCTGTTCTTGGCTAAACATATCATCCAGAAAGGGTCTGGTTTTTCGGAACATCTGCGAGACATTAAGGTTCCCAAGACTTGGTACATCGCGTCTGATGGGCTCCTGGGCTTTTTGGGCAACAATAACCTCAACGAGGTTATCGAGCAGAAATATAAGGATATCAATCAGGTGAGATTGGAATATCCTCATCTCGTTCAAACGTTCAAGAATTCCAGTTTTCCCCAAGAAATCGTCCAAGGTCTCTCCATGGTTTTGGATGATTTCAAAGATCAGCCCCTCATTGTCCGCAGTTCCAGTCTGCTTGAGGATAGAATGGGTTCCTCATTTTCAGGAAAATATAAGAGCCTATTTCTGGCCAACCAAGGGAGCAAACGGGAGCGTTTGGAAGCGCTAATGGACGCCATTGCTGAGGTCTACGCCTCGACATTTGGTCCTGATCCGATTGGGTATCGAGCAGAACGAGGTTCGCTCGATTTTGCTGAGGAAATGGGCATCATGATTCAAGAAGTCGTCGGAACCAAGGTTAGCGATTATTTCATGCCTGCCTTTGCGGGAGTCGCCTTCAGCCGAAATGAATTTCGCTGGTCACCGCGGATAAGACGCGAGGATGGGTTGATCCGTCTCGTTCCGGGATTAGGAACCCGCGCTGTCGACCGCACCGGCGACGATTATCCCGTCCTGATTGCCCCTGGCCAGGCCGACATACGTGTCAATGTATCTGTTGAAGAAATCGTCCGCTATGCTCCGAAGAGGATTGACGTAATCAACATGAAGACGAATACTTTTGAGACGGTGGAGATCCGAGAGCTGTTTAAAAAGTTTGGCGATCAAATAACAGGCATTGATAAAATTGTTTCGATTTATGATGGGCACCATATTTACAAACCGATAGGTAAAAATATCGACTTTGAGAAAGATGATTTTGTGGTCACTTTTGAAGGCTTGGCCACGGATACACCGTTCATCCAGAAGCTGAGGGCGGTGCTCGAATTGCTTGAAGATAAACTCAAGATGCCGGTGGACATTGAATTTGCCTCTGACGGCAAGGATTTTTACCTCTTACAGTGTCGGGCCCAAAGCTATCTGGAGGGTAGCGAGCCCACTCCCATTCCCAAAGATATCCCAAGAGACAAAATCCTGTTTTTTGGCAACCGGTTCATTTCGAACGGGCGGGTGCCGGACATTACCCATATCATCTATGTGGACCCTCAAGCTTATGATGAACTCAAAACCCAATCCTCTCTGCAGGCGGTCGGGCGGGCCGTAGGGAAACTCAACAAACTCCTGCCTCGACGGCGATTCATTCTGATGGGGCCCGGGCGTTGGGGAATTCGAGGCGATATCAAGTTGGGCGTGAAGGTTACTTATTCCGATATTTCCAATACGGCCGTGCTTATCGAAATCGCTCGGAAAAAAGGAACTTATCTGCCGGACCTCTCCTTTGGAACGCATTTCTTTCAGGACCTTGTCGAGGCCGAAATCCGCTACCTGCCTCTTTACCTAGATGAACAAGGGACCCTTTTCAATGAACAATTTTTTAAAAAATCGCCAAATATTCTTCCCGAGCTTTTGCCTGAGTTTGCTTTTCTGGCCGATACCGTAAGAGTGATCGACATTCCCAAAAGCGCTGATGGCTTCGTCCTCAGGGTCTTGATGAACGCTGATCAGGATGAAGCCGCGGGAATATTGGTCAACCCGTCGCTTACGCTTCAGGTTCCCGTCCTCGCCAAGGAGCAGAGCAAAAAGCAGCCCGCCAATTTTTGGGCCTGGCGTCTGCAAATGGCTGAATATATCGCTTCCACGCTTGACCCGGTTCGTTTTGGAGTCAAAGGGTTCTATGTTTTTGGCAGCACAAAAAATGCCACTGCCGGCCCTCAGAGCGATATCGACATTCTGATCCATTTCGAAGGGACTAAGAGGCAGCGTCAAGACCTCCTGGCCTGGCTCGAGGGGTGGAGCCTGGCTCTGGACGAGATCAACTATCGAAAAACGGGTACCAGGTTGGGGGGTCTCCTTGATGTCCATATCATTACGGATAAGGATATCGCTAAAAAGGAGAGTTACGCCGCAAAAATAGGAGCCGTCACCGACGCTGCAAGATCTCTCCCCCTAAAAAAAATCGGAGCGTCGGGCTAAATGAGTTGACGGGTCGCCGCCTCAAGGCTTTCGGGATCAAATCGAATAAGAGTCAGCTCAGGACCGTCATGAGCGGCAGAAAAACAATGCGTGCGGCCGATGAGGTCTCGCCAGGAAGATGAGAGTCTGGCCGATTCATGAATGTGGCCGTGGAGAGTGAGCAGGGGCTGGCGGTTTTCAATAAAACGTCGAATGGCGATACTGCCGACATGCTGATCAAGGGGCACATGATCAACCATTTTGCTCTCCCGTGCGACGAGGTCGAGTTTCGTATCGTAAGGAGGAGCGTGGAAGAGAAAGATGGCCCGGTCCAGATTTTCTTCGCCGCCGATTCGAGCCAAATCGCTTTGAATAGTCGCATACCTTTTTTCCTGATCTGAAACGGGAAAAGATCGCACTCCTTCCTCTGGCGAGACGCAGTCCGGGTCTGCATAACGGGAGACGTCGTAGCGTTCCCAATCTTTGAGGCGGAAGGGCGTCGGAGGGACATATCCGTAGCCATAGACATTAAAATCTTTAAAGCCGATCTTGCGATTGTGGATATACTCCCAAACTCCTTGAGTCGCCGCCTCCCAAACGCCGGCCTCTTCAAAACGGGGGTCATCGTTGCCCATGATGATAAAGATCTTGGGAAAAGCATCCCGGAGGATCCGACGCAATTCGATCAACTGTTTGACCAAATATTCATTGATGAAGTCCTGATGGAAAATGCGGGTGAATGCGGGAAGACCCAAAGGAAGAAAATCGCCGCCTAAAAACAGAGCTTCAGGCTGTTCGGCTCTCATGGTCTGGAAAAGCATTTGGTACCGGTCGAGGTGTCCATGCAAATCTGAAACAAAAAAGCAGGTTGTCATCCTCGTCCTCTAAATATTTTGGGCCTCGTCGTCGTAGGATTATAGAATCGCCTAAGAGATAATAATTAATATTGCCGCAGGAGGCAATACCAGTTAGTCTTTCTTAAAAATCGAGCGCCAAGAGCCTAAGCTAGGGACTGGGTTCCGACTCAAATTTATATCCGACGCCGCGGACCGTTTTGATGTATTTTTTCGCGCTGCCGAGTTTTTTCCGAATTCCCGTGACCTGATAATCCACGACTCGTTCCGTGATAGAATAGTTGTCCTCGCGGACACAGTCCAAAATCCGGGAACGCGTAAAGACATGATTCGGCTTTCCGGCCAAAAGAGAGAGGATGTCAAATTCGGTTTTGGTCAGATCGATTCTTTCTCCTTCGACAATCACTTCGTAGGCATCCAGCCTGATCGTTAAGCTGCCAAATTCAAAACTTTTTCGGTCCCTATTTTCAAATTTGATTTTCCTGCGGAGTAAAGCGTGGATGCGGGCGATCAGGATTTGCGGTTCGAAAGGCTTGATGATGTAGTCATCCGCATATTCTTTCAGGCCCAGGACGATTTCCTCGAGCTTCTTTTTTCCAGTGAGCATCATGATGAAGATATTGGCTGTTTGAGCTTCTTTTTTCAGGATATAACAAACTTTATAGCCATCAATCCCGGGAAGGACGAGATCCAAGAGAATGAGATCCGGGTTTTCCTTCCTGGCAATAATGATGGCCTCTTCGCCAGTTTGTGTACAAAGGACCTTGAACCCTTCTTTTTCGAGGATAAAAGCTAGGCTTTTCTGGAGGCTCACATCGTCTTCAACGAGCAGGATTTTTATTGACGGCGAAGCTTCGTCCATGGAGAATATTTTAGCTGTATCCTAATAAAAATCAAACACTATCCAAATATTAGGAGGAGAAGCTATTCTTCTTCATGCGTTTCGTTTTGAATCAACCCGAGATTAGAGGCAGAGATCCCTCTGCTTGTAAAGATTATGCCATTTCCCAATTACAGACATCAGGGTTTCGCTCAATCGTTTTCCGGCTCCATGAATCGGGCGCAGTTCTTCGGCGAGCTCGGAATAGCCTTTCCTGTCCAACCAGGACGAGATGATATCGTTATCGGAAAAGGGTTGTATTCTTTCTGGGGGAAGGGTCTGGAGCACATCCAGGAGATCCTGCAGGCTGAACACTTTGGCGCCGTCAATCGTCAGGGGAGTGGCGCTGAGTTGCGAGATTTCTTTTTTCAGGTGTTTTTTCAGGAGAGAGATCAATTGCCGCCCCTGACTTCGTTTGGGGCGCAATAAATCCCCGAGTTCTCTGTAGCTGTGCATGTGAAGCCAGGTCGAGAATTTGTCTTTTTGTGCGTAGCTCTCCAGGATTTCTCTCAATTCCCGACCTTTCCTGCTATTTTTTCCCGCGGCAAACAGGATCTGGTATATCCCGTGGATATTTTTGATCCGATGCAGTTCCCGGCCATCTTGGGTGCGGATCAAAAAATCGCCCATCCCGGAGTTATCTAGAAAATAATCTTTGAGTTTTTGCAGGCTTCCCGGGTCTCCTTTTGGCAGGAGGAAAGCCTTGTCTTTAAAATCGTTAGCCTCCTTGGCTTTGGATGCGATCGTGATCGGAATCCGGGGATAATACCGGGTGATCAATCGGACGAGGTCGCGGCCGGCATCGCTGTCGAACTGCTTTCCCTTGGGAAAAAAGATATCAGCAATCAGAAAGACCACATCTTCTCCATGGCCACGCGCTCGGTACTCACGGCTGCTGATCTGGGATTCTTCCTCCACACCGAAAAGAAAGCGCATCGTTTCTTCGTAGGTCCGAGTAGTCATGACATCCGCGCGTTGCCCGATTATATTGTACAAAGTCGGCAGGAATTGAGATAACCAGCGGGGTTCGTCATCCACGACCAAAAAGATAAAGCGTCGGACTTTTGAGGATTTTCGGATATTGATTAAATCTTCTGCGGCTCTGACGACTGAGGTGATGATCAACGGTGGGACAAGGCTCGTCGTGGAATAAGCAAAAACCAAATCTGCCTTGGCCGTGTAGGGGTATTTTTTTTGGGCAGGCTGGGGGGGGGAGCGGTGAATAAAAGGATTTGAGGAAAGCAGGACGACCACCGCATCACGATTATTTCTTCGAATTTTTTTTGTGTCAACGAGGGGCAGGGCGGTATCGTCGAAAATAAAGACCGTGGATCGGTCGGATTTATAATCAGAAGCAGACTTGAGGCTGTAGAGAATCTCGGTTTTAAGCCAGGGCATGTTTTCATTGAGGATTTGGGCTGACTCCCGGATTCGCATATCTGCGGCAAAGATAACGGCTGTCCCGGCTTTCAGCGGATTGATGATTCTGGGGATGAACGGGAATTCCGCCCGTTGTTTTTTAGCCGCCATTTTCGAGAATGACTTTGCAGCGTTGATGAACAGAGTCAGCGAAAAGTGTTGCTGGCCTGGGGAAGGTTAAAACGGACAAGGCATCATTAGGATTGGCCGGAGAAAAGAACCAGGGATCCAGCTTGTCCTGGGCAGGAGCGATATATCCGTAAATGATGTTATTACCCATCAAGTTTGTCAAGAAGTGCGTTCCTTGGGTCCCATACATCCGGGTTTGGAGTCTTTTTTGATCCTCATCATAACCGCCCTGGATCATGTAGAGGAAATGGCTGCCATAGATTCCGCCGGTTGAACTGCCCTCTTCCGGGAGAGGCTCTGGTCGTCCGGCGATATCCACGCCGTATTCAAAAATGCCGGCCGCGTGGTCGACTTCCTTATAGTCTATATAAATGCCCCAATCGTTATTTTTGCTGCCCAGCCGGCCGGGGACGATCAAGATATATTGATCATTTCGTTCATGCATCTGGCGGTTGATGACGGAAATCTCAGATCGGACAGTCTCGTGCATTTCTTTGGCATAGATGAAGGGAGAGACGACAACGGCATATCGAATCCCTCTAATGATGCCATGGCCTTGAGAATTATTGATCGACAGAAAGGTGTGGCGGGGTTTTTGGGGAATTTGGATGGAATCGAACTTGAGTTCGGGCAATGTCGTGAGTTGAACGATATGAAATGTGCCGTCCTCTCTGTCTTTCTTGGTGAAGTCGATGTTG
>JAPKZH010000249.1 GCA_026393905.1 Candidatus Aminicenantota bacterium | reverse complement strand
TATACCTACATCCTCCTCGAAATCGATAAAAAAACCTGGCTTCTCCGGAAAGCGATATTCTTTGACTGGGCCGGCAACAAGAACGAATTTTTCTTCGGCAAAATCCGGACCAACACCCGGCTTCCGGCCGATCTTTTCGAGATCAAGGTGCCTCCGGACTGTGAAATCATCGACGACGCGGCGCCCCGGAAAAAATAAACCTTTTCCCCTGGCGTCCGTATAAGTCCTTGAGGACAAAGTGAGTCCTCGATGCATGAAGATCAAGCTCTGGTCCGACGAACCCTTAAAGGAGACAAGAGGGCTTTCGAAATGATCATCCAAAAATACCAGCAGCCCGTCTTCAATTACATCGGGCGCATGGTCGGAGAACGCGAACTGGCCCTGGATTTCAGCCAGGAAGTCTTCCTCAAGGTCTATGCCTCTCTCGGTTCTTACCGGCCGCAGTATAAATTCAGCACCTGGCTGTTCAAAATCGCCTCCAACGCCGTCATCGATCACTGGCGGAAAAGAAAGGTTCCCACGCTCTCTCTGGACCAGCAGCCGGACGATGCCGAGGACCATTGCCCGATCCAGGTTCCCGACGAGAACCCCTCTGTCGTCCGGCAGTTCGAACTTCGGGAGCTGCGGCAGAAAATCGACGCCGCCATCGATAAGCTTCCACCCTCTCTCCGGGAGCTGTTCGTCTGGAGGCACATCAACGGCCTGAGCTATGAAGAGATGGCGGAAATCAAAGACCTGCCCTTGGGCACGGTCAAAAACCGAATCTTCCAGGCCAAGGAAATGCTGAAACGGCTTTTAGAGGAGCCTGCATGAGCTGCCTCAGCCTTGAGCGACTTTATGCCTACCTCGAGGGAGAGATCTCTTCCGCGGAAAGCCGGGACATCGTGGGCCATCTCGCCGCCTGCCCGATATGCCGGGACGCCGTTGAAGAACGGAGGCGGATGCTGCAGGCGATCGAAACCCTGCCGGGGTTCGAGGTGCCGCCCGATTTTGCCAAGGGCGTCATGGACAGGATTTCTGTCGCGCCGGCAAGGGCCAAGGTTTCGTTCGTCCGCTGGCTGGCGGCCGGGGTAGCCGGATTCCTGGCCTTTGTCGCCGTGCTTTCCGTGATCGCGCTTGTGACCGGACAAAACTTTTTCCAATTCTTCATTCGCTTCAACCGCGGATTCTGGTCCTATGTCCAGGAGGGCGCTCTTGTCTTGGCCAAATTCGCCAAACTTGTCTTCCTCTTCTTAAAAGTTGTCCAGCAGTTCCTCGGAGAGATCCTGGAAGGCCTGGGGGTCTTCGCGTCTTTGATCAGCTCCGAAGCGCAGGTCATTTTCATCTGCGCCTCCTTTCTCCTCATCCTGGCCGGCGGTTTTCTATGGAGGAGGAAATTCCTGGTGGAGAAAAATCATGAAAATTAAAGGAAAATTCACGGCCGTTCTTTTGACTCTCTTCCTGGGAACGCTGCCCCTGGTGGGACACCAAAAACAAGGAGACCGGTTCGGCTACCACGACACAATCATCGTCCCTCCCGGCGAAACCCGCGATAATGTCATCACCGTCGGCGGGGATGTCGTCGTCGAGGGCAAAGTCAGGAAAAGCGTCGTCGCCATCGGAGGCACGATCACGGTCAGCGGCGAAGTCGAAGATTCGGTCGTCGGAATCGGCACGAAAATCACCCTCAAGGCGTCGGCGGTCATCCATGGGGACCTGGTCGGTTTGGGAGGCACTATCGATAAGGAACCCGGGTATCGCGTCGACGGCGACACAGTCTACTTCAAATCCTCCGACATCACCGGCAAGTTTTTCAAAGAAGGCGCCAAAGGCATCTTTTCCTTCTCGTTACTGCCCATCATCCTGGTCTTTAAATTCGTCTCGATTTTCATCTGGTTCCTGATGGTCTTTCTGGTCGCCGCCCTCTTCCCCAGGCAAATCACGCTGGCGTCCGGCCAAATTCGAAAATCTTTCTGGCCCATATTCGGAACGGGTCTTTTGGCGCTCATCCTCTATACGATTTTTGTTATTATCGCCGCCGTTCTCTGCCTCGTCCTGATCGGCATCCCGATCCTTCTCTTCCTGGCGGTGGCGGGATTTATCGTAAAGATCTTCGGCCGGGTCGTGCTCTTCTATTTCTTCGGCGAGAGCCTGGCCAGGGGATTCAATCGGCAGAGCGTCTCCGCGATGGGCGGCTCGCTCCTGGGGCTGCTCGTGGTCAGCTTCATCGGATTCATTCCCTTCCTGGGGTTCCTCTTCACACTCTGCCTGAGCATCATCGGATGGGGCGTCGTGATCCGGACAAAATTCGGCACGGCCGAGAATGCATTTCTGAGAAAGGCGAAGGTTTAAAAAGAAGTTCTTTTTCCAGAGGCGGGGTCAGGCCGGCGTTTTTGACAGAGTCCCCCGTTTTTTCCGACTATAAGCGCAGTCGCAAACGGTATTTTGATCCTGGCAATCCGCGATAAGCCGGCCTCTTTCATCAGTTCGCGCACTTCGCGCTCGGTATAAGCGTCACCAGCTTCGGTCCTCGTCAGCATATTCAAGGCAAAAAAGGCTCCCTGCTCTGGCTTGGTGCGGTCCTCGCTCATGATGTAATCCTGGATTACCAGCTGCCCGCCCGGGTTGAGGGCCCGCACGACCTTTTTTAATAAATTAAGGTTTTCCGGCAAAGAATTCATGTGGATGACGGCCGAAACCAGAATGAGGTCATAGCCGGAGCCGAAGCCGCCCCGGTGAAAATCGCCTTCGACGAAATCGATCCTCGCCGCCACTTTCGATTTTCTAACATAGGCCCGCGTCAGCGGAATGACATTGGGTAGGTCAAAAACGGTTGCCCGGAGATCCTTTTTCGCCAGGGCCAGAGCGATCGAATAGGCCCCCGACCCGCCTCCGATGTCCAGGGTCCTGCGAACACCGGTCAAATCAAGCCTTTTAACGGTCTCTGCCGCTTGGGCGGAAGCCCGTTGGTCCATGGCAGCAATGAATCCAGACAGGCGTTTTCCCTCTCGCTTCAAGGGACCTCTTTTTATCACCGTCTTCCCGTGGATGACAGCCTGGGTGAGAGTGCTCCAGCTGTCCCACATATCCACCGAATGGCCTAATCCTGCCAGAAAGTCCGGCCCGCCGCTGACAAGATATTTTTTTGAAAGCGGCGTATTGGCAAACTTCCCCTTTCTCTTGGTCAGAAGCCCCGGGGCGCAGAGCGCATTCAGCAACCGGTCCATGCCTTTCGTGTTGGTCTTCGTCCGCTTAGCGATTTCGCGAGACGTCATCGTTTTTTCACCGATGACCGAAAAGACATCCAGCTCAAAAGCGGTTAGAATAATCCGGATCGGGCGAAACAAATAGACTAACTGCATGAGGGCTTCGGGCGATGTCAGCTTATTCATCGGGGTCAAACCTCAACATTCAACATTTTTAGGCAAGTTTCCTTCCTCGGTTCTCTTCCATTTCGTGTCGGTAGAAAAGGGAAACGATCCAGAGACGGCCGAAGCGACCATGGATGGTTTAGCCTTCCCGAATCCTCCTTCGAGGGCAGCCGGCTCGGAAGAAGCCGGCCGGCGAAGTTGTCTGAGCTTTCCGGCCAACGTCCGTAAAATCGATGCCGGGAAGCGAGTTCTGAGCCGCCGAGAAGGAGGGCTCGGGAACGGCGTGAAAAACTCGGACGGGGGAGCGAGGTTGTTTCCGGATCGTTTTTCAGACAATTTTCCCCACATGAAATGGAAGAGACTGCCTTCCTCTAATCATCTATGAATGGACCTAAATAAAAATATGATCTGTTCTATCCGTAATTTGTTGAATGTTGAGGTTTGACCCCATTCCTTATTTTAGGGCGGCCTTGATGCGCTCCGGCGTCATGGGAAGCTGATAGAGGCGCGCTCCGGTCGCGTCGAAAATGGCATTGGCCACAACGGCGCCCATGGTAATAATGGGCGGTTCTCCGCCTCCGGAGATTGCGACCTCGGGCGAATCCAACAGGACGGCCTCGATTTTGGGCAGCCAGGAAAAGCGGGGAAGCTGGTAGGTGTCGAAATTGAGGTCCTTAACCTCCCTCCCCTTGAAATGAACCTCCTCCGTAAGGGCATAGCCCAGGCCCATGGTGATACAGCCCTCGATCTGCAGCGTGGCGCCCTCGGGATTGACCGCGATACCCATGTCTTGGGCGCAGACGACCCGCTTGACCTGGACGGCGCCCGCCGCTTTATCAACCGCAACTTCGGCCATGGTCGTTAGATAAGTCCCCTGGTAATCGGCGCTGGCGACTCCCCATCCTCGCCCGCTCGGCGCTTTGGCCGGCGTCCAGCCGAATTTCTCCGCCGCAGCTTTGATGATCCTCTGCATCCTGCCGTTGTTGAGGTTCATAAGCCGGAATTCCACCGGGTCCATGCCCGCCTTTGCCGCCATGATATCGATCTGGGATTCGCGGGCGAAGGTGTTCGAATTGCTGGCCGGCGCCCGCCAGGCCCCGACGCTGAAGGGATGGGCCGAAGGCGCGCCTCCGCCTCGGCCTCCGCCCCACTCTCCGCGAACAACGGTCCGATGGTGAGGGATATTATAAAACTGCTGGGAGCTTCGCTCACCGGCGAAAAGAACTTCATAATCCCAGAAAACGATCTGGCCGGAATTGGAAATGCCGGACTTGATCTTAAGGACTGCCGCCGGCCGGAATGTGTCATTGAAGAACTCATCGGCGCGGCTCCAGGTGACCTGGACGGGCTTGCCGGTCGTTTTCGACAAGCGCGCGGCCTGGCCGGCCTGAGTATTTCTCGTTTTCCCGCCGAATCCTCCGCCGATGAACGGGGAGATGACGTGGACGTTCTGAGCGGAAATTCCTGCGGCTTGGGCAACTTCGTCCCTGACCCCAAAAGGGGCCTGGGACGACGCCCAGGCCGTCGCCTTGTCCCCTTCGACACTGACCAGCGCGGTATGGGTCTCTATCGTGGCGTGGGCGACATAGCTGTTCAAGTAGGTCTCGTCAAAACTGACCGCGGCCAGTTTGGCCCCCTCTTCAAGGTTTCCGCCCTGGGCCACGGTCCGTCCCTCCGGCGCCGCTTTGATCAAATGGTCAAAAATGTTCTTGTCATCGAGGGTCGCATCGGGCAGGTCATATTGCGCCTTGATCAGCGTCATGGCCCGTTCCGCCTCATCGGGGAATTCATGAAGGACAGCGATGAGATCCCCGTCCCGAATAACCCGGGCCCCGCTTATTTTTTCGGCCGCGGATGTGTCCAGGTCCTTGAGTTTCGCCCCGTGGGCCGGCGGCCGCAGGATTCTCGCGTAAAGCATGCCGGGAAGGCGAAGGTCGCCGGCATAATGGGCTTCGCCCGTGACCTTCTTCAAGGCATCCCGCCGAGGCTGGGGTTGGCCCATGACCTTAAGCTCGGCAGGCGTCTTCAAGGCGGGTTTTTGGGTCAGATGCCTCTCGATTTTCTTGCCTTGGGCCAGCTCGGCGTACGTCGCCCGCGTTTGAGGCCGGGTCTTATCAAAGATCGCGCCGTCTTTGGCCTGCAGCCGGTCGATGGGAACGTTGAGCTTTTCGGCCGCCAGCTCCTTGAGCACTTCTCTCGCCTCGGCGGCTGCCCCCCGGAGGGCGGGCCCAAAAGAACGGATCGTTTGCGAGCCGAACGTCCCCGCGTCCCAAGGGCAGAGATCGGTATCGCCCAAAACAATATCGACCGACGACAGGGGAACCTCGAGCTCTTCGGCCAGCATCTGGGGCAGGGCGGTGATGGCGCCTTGCCCCTGCTCGATCTTGCCCGTGAAGCAGGTCACCCGGCCGTCTTCGCCGATCCTCAAAAAGGCGTTGAAATCGGTGGGGAGGCTCGGACGCGCCGCTTGAGACCGCGCCGGCTCCTCGAAGGCCAGCTCTTCTCCGTAGGTGACGAAGATGAAAATCCCACCGCCGACGACTTTCAAAAATTCCCGGCGGCTCAGCGAGGAGGCCGCGCCCGCTTTATCAACAACGATATCCGGATTGGCATCTTTTTTCATCTCTTTACCGCTCCTTTCATCCCCTCTGCGGCCGTCTGGATGGCCTGGAGGACGCGGGTATGGGACCCGCATCGGCAGAGATTATCGTCCATGCCGTCGATGATCTGTTTGAGAGTCGGCCGGGGATTCTTGAGCAGCAAGGCATACGCCGTCAGGATCATACCGGACGTGCAGAACCCGCATTGCATGGCGTCATGCTTGACAAACGCCTGCTGGAGGGGATGAAGGACCCCGTCCTTGGCCAATCCCTCGATCGTGATAATGTCCTTGCCTTTGATGGTTTTGACGGGCGTCTGGCAGGAGCGGACGGCCTCGCGATTGACGATCACCGTGCAGGCGCCGCAAAAGCCCTCGCCGCAGCTGTACTTGGCGCCGGTCAGGCTGAGGTCGGTCCGCAGAACCCATAGAAGCATGCGGTCGCTGTCGACGGCCAGCTTGGTCGGCTTCCCGTTCAGCCTAAATTGGATTGTTTCTTTCATCGTGCGCTCTCCCTTTCCGAGCGGGTCCAAAAAAATTCGGGGATAGGTACTTTATTTCCGAATGAAGTACCTGTCCCCGAATTTATTCCCATGGCTGAAATTTATCACATGGTTTTGACGATGTCAAAACGAGGGGAAAACAAACCGGCTAAAGCTCGGCGAGGGGTGTACCCCGAGCCTTCTAGATCTGCATGATCTCTTTTTCTTTGACCGCGGCGGCGTCCTCGATCTTTTTGGTATAGTCGTCGGTGATTTTCTGGAGCTCGTCCAGGCCCTTGAACTTGTCGTCCTCGCTGATCTCTTTCTCTTTTTCGAGCTCCTCGATGAATTCCTTGCTTTCCCGCCGCATGTTGCGGAGGGCGGTTTTCTCGTCTTCGACCATCTTTTTGACTTTCTTCACAATCTCCCGCCGCCGTTCCTCATCCAGGGGCGGGATGGGGATTTTCAAAACTTTGCCGTCGTTGATGGGGTTCAGGCCGAGGTCGGCGGCCTTCACGGCCTTGTCGATGGCTTCCAGCAGCGACGTGTCGTAGGGCTGGACCGTGACCAGGCTCGGGTCGGGCACCCCGATCTTGGCCATCTGGTTGACCGGCGTCAGGACGCCGTAATACTCGACTTTGATATCCTCAAAAATGCTGAGGTTGGCCCGTCCCGTCCGGAGCTTGCCGAGGTCTTTCCGGAAGTGCTCGAGAGATGTTTTCATCCTCTTTTCGAGATCCTTTAAAACATCTTTGACCATCGTTCACCCCCAGAATTCAATGTGTTGCGGCCGGCCGCAAGAGGAGGTCGCTTTGTCGCATAGCTCCACGCCCGGGCAGGCCTAATAGACTTTGGTGCCGATGTCCTCGCCCAGGACCGCCCGCTTGATATTGCCGCGCTTCCTCAAGTTGAAGACGATGATGGGCAGGTCATTTTCCTTGCAGAGCGAGATCGCCGTCGTGTCCATGACCTTCAGGCCGCGCTTGATGACGTCCATGTAGCGGATGGAATGGAATTTCTTGGCGGCCTTGTCCGTCAACGGGTCGGCCGTGTAAACGCCCTCGACCTTGGTCGCCTTGAGAATGACCTGGGCTTTGATTTCCAGCGCCCGCAAAGCCGCCGCTGTGTCGGTCGTAAAATAGGGATTGCCGGTGCCCGCGCTGAAAATGACAATCCGGCCTTTTTCCAAGTGGCGGAGGATCCGCCTCCGGATAAACGGCTCGGCCAGGGCTTTGACCTCGATGGCCGAGATATGACGGGTGATCACGCCGGCTCTTTCCAGCGCGTCCTGGAGGGCGATGCCGTTGATGATGGTCGCCAAGAGCCCCATCTGGTCGGCCGAAACACGGTCCACCCCTTCGGCCGTGCCCCGATACCCGCGGAAGATGTTGCCGCCGCCGATGACGATGCCGATCTGGACGCCCAGGTCGTAAACATCCTTGATCTCCTGGGCGATGGCCGCGGCGGTTTTAAAATCGATTCCGTACTGCAGCCTGCCCAGGAGGGATTCGCCCGAGAGTTTCAGCAGGATCCTTTTGTAGACTGGCTTGGGCGCTGCCATGGGCTTATCGGCTTACTTTCCTATCTCAAACCGGGCGAACCGGCTGACTTTCGTATTCTCCTTGAATTTGGCGATGAAGGCCGCCAGGAGGTCCTTGATGCGCGTCTTATCATCCTTGATGAAGGGCTGTTCGAGCAGGCAGACTTCCTCGTAGAACTTGGCCAGCTTGCCCTCGACGATCTTCTCCACGATCTGAGGTGGCTTCTTGGAATCCTTGAACTGCTCCCGGATGATATCCTTTTCCTTCTCCACTTCGTCCGCCGGCACGTCCGCGGGAGCGATATACTTGGGCCGGGCCGCCGCGATATGCATGGCGATATTTTTCAGGAGGTCCTTGAACTCTTCGTTGCGGGCGACGAAGTCAGATTCACAGTTGACTTCGACAAGCACGCCGATCTTTCCGTTCATATGGATATAGGACCCGACCATCCCCTCGGAGGTCTCCCGATGGGCCTTGTCCTTGGCCCGGGCATGTCCTTTTTTCCGCAGGATCTCGATGGCTTTTTCGGCATCCCCCACGGCCTCTTCAAGGGCCTTCTTGCATTCCATCATGCCGATCCCTGTTCGTTCGCGCAACTCTTTGACCTGTTCCACTGTGATGTCCATGTTCTCTCCTTCGTTGATCCCGAATCAGGAATGAATTCAGCCCGTCCCCCGCCCTCCGCCGCCCTTGCCGGCGGTTTCGGGCTTGCTCGTCTCGGAAGGCGCTTCTTCCGTTTTCTTGTCCTGAAGCATACTTTTTTCGATCCGGCTCTTTTTGCCCTCGATGATCGCGTCCGCCACTTTCGAGGTGAAGAGCTCGATGGCCCGGACCGCATCGTCGTTCCCGGGAATCGGGTAGTGAATATTGTCCGGATTGCCGTTGGTGTCGACCACGGCCACGATGGGCAGATTCATCTTCTGGGCCTCGGAAATGGCGATCTCCTCGTTCGAGGAATCGATGACAAAGAGCGCTCCAGGGACGCCGGTCATGGTCTTGATGCCCCCCAGGTTTTTGGAGAGCTTCCGGTAGACCTTCTCCATTTTCGACTGTTCTTTTTTGGACAGAAGGTCCCACCGGCCGTCGTCCCTCATCTCTTCCATCTCGACGAGCTTGTCGATGCTGCCGCGGATCACCTTGAAATTCGTCAGAAGCCCGCCCAGCCAGCGCTGGTTGACATAGCTGGATTCACATTTGGCCGCCGCGTCCTTGACGATATCCTGGGCCTGTTTCTTGGTGCCGACAAACAGGACGGACTTTCCGTTCTCAGAGACGTTTTTGACGAACTGCAGGGCTTCCTTAAAAACCTTGATGGTTTTTTGCAGGTCGATGATATAGATCCCGTTTCTCTGGCCGTAGATATATTCCTTCATCTTCGGGTTCCAGCGTTTGGTCTGGTGGCCAAAATGAACGCCGGCTTCTAAGAGTTCCTTCATTGTTACTGAGACCAAGGGCATTCCTCCGTTCACGTTACCGTTTATGATATTGGGGAGCTTTGCGGGCGCCCAGCAAGCCGTATTTTTTCCGCTCTTTGATGCGGGCGTCCCGGGTCAAAAGGCCGGCCGATTTCAAGGTCGGCCTGAGCTCCCTGTTGAACTCGACCAGGGCCCTGGCGATTCCCAGCCGGATGGCTTCGGACTGGGCCCTGACGCCGCCGCCTTCGACGCGCAAGAAGATGTCGAACTTGCTCTCGGTCTCGGTCAGCATCAACGGCTGCCGGACGGTCAGCTTGTAGGAATCCAGATAAAAATAATCGGCAAAGGGGCGCGTCCTTTTATTGACGAGCAGAGTGATTTCGCCTTTTCCGGACCGGAGAAAGACCCGGGCCACGGATGTCTTGCGTTTTCCTGTTCCGTAGTACTGGATTAGACTCAACAGCTCCTCCTAAAACTTGTATTCCTGGGGATTCTGAGCCTGGTGCGGGTGCTCAGGGCCGCGGTACACTTTGAGCTTCTTGTAGACCGCGCGGCCGAGCTTGTTCTTGGGAATCATTCCCCAAACCGCTTTTTTGATCACCTCTTCAGGCTTTTTGGCCAGGAGATCCTGGAGGACGTCCGTTCTCAGCCCTCCCGGATATTGAGAATGAGAATAGTATTTTTTTTGGGCCAGCTTTTTGCCCGTGACACTCACCTTTTCGGCGTTGATCACAATGACAAAATCGCCCGTATCGAGAAAAGTGACAAATTGCGGTTTATTTTTTCCGCGGAGCAGCGTCGCCACTTCCGTGGCCAGTCTTCCCAGGATTCTGCCTTCGGCGTCGACTACCCACCATTTCTTCTCGATGTCATCCTTTTTTGGGACAAATGTCTTCATCCTCATAGACCTCAAAAATGATGAATTTTTAAACTTTCTCTATAATAAGTATAAGTTTAAATGATGCAATAAGATACTAAATATCGCCCGGAAAGTCAATCATTCGAGGGAAACGTTTTATGAAAAATGAATGGGGTCCTGGCACGGACGTGCCCCTACCGCCCTTGCGCAAGACCCTCCCACCCACCACTCAGGCGCTTCGGGCGCCACGGGGCAGCATCCGTGCCACCCCCAATTATCTTAAAATCTTTAAGCGGGGGGGGCATTTATCGAAAGGAAGCAGTCCGCCGCCTCTTGGCGAACACCAGGACGAGCCAGAGGCCGACTAAGAATCCGCCGATATGGGCGAACCAGGCCACTCCTCCACCCAGACCCACGTTAAGGACCTGCAGCAGGAACCAGAGTCCCCGGATGATGGCCGCGGGGACGGGGACGACCCACACAAAGACCAGGGTGATCACGCCGTCGGGTTTTCGTCTTTTAAGGGGATAAACACATCCCCGTTCTCGATCAGGGAGGAGCGTATTTAAGAGTCGGCCCTAGGAGTCCAAAATCCGGCGCTCAGGTCGTCTTTTTCAGTTCCTTTTCGAACTTCAAACGGTCCGTCTGCCGTTTCTTGGCTTCGGTATATTTTTCCCCAAAGCGGTCGGCTTCGGCTTTGTACCGGGATTCTTTCTCGGGATACAGAGCTGCTTGAACGTTGATATACAGGATCTTGACGTAAGAATAGGGTTCGGGATAGGCCGGATCGATCTCGATCGCTTTGAACAGGTTTTTTTCACTCTCGGCCCCCAGCGCCTCCCTTTCCGCCTGGCTTAAAAAGTTCTGGAGCTGGTAGGCTTTATTGAAGCGGTTAACGCCGATCGTGTAATACATTTCGGCGCTGTTTGGCTCGAGCGCCAGGCGCTTTTGTTCAAAATAATACGCCCGGTCGAATTTGTCCTTATTATCGCCAACCGTGAGCCCGTCGTAATAGTCGTACATGTAAGCGTAGCCCTGGACGTTCTCCGGGTCGGTCTCGATCCTCCGGAGATACATATCCACGGCTTTTTTCTTCAGCTCAGGCTTATCACTCGCGTAGCGCTTGTAGAAACCGGCCACGACATAATAGTTGTTCATGTTGCCGGGTTCAAGCTCGACGATCCTCAAGTACATCTTCTCGGCTTCTTCGAAATTCCGCATTCTGTCGTACATGTCGCCGAGGGAATAGATGATATCCTTGTTGTTGGGATCGATTTCGTAAGCTTTTCCCAAGGATTCCAAAGCTTTCTCGGCAAAGGCTTTGTTTTCAGGAGTATCCTTGGAAGGAACGAAACGACTCTTGTTGCTCTCTCCCAGGAAGCGGTAGGCCTGGACAAGCGTGGGGTTGTATTTAAGGGCAAGTTCGTATTCTACGACCGCCTTGCTGAATTTACTGTCTTTGAAGAGCTGATTGGCCTTGTTGAAATGATAATTTCCCTGCAAATTTTTCAAACTCAGCTTTTTGCAGCCGGCAAAGGTAAAAACGACCATGAGTGCGAGCGTCGCAACGAGAAAAAGATGAGTGCGTTGGCGAGACATCCTGACCTCCTTGGACATCGAGAGTCCCTTGTTTAAGATAGAATAAATTTATAAACGAACGGAGCCGCAAAGTCAAGAAAAACGAAGAGGCTGGGGCAGGAGGTGCAACTAGCTTGACTTGAGAATCAGCTTGATCGGAGTCCCCCACAGGCCGTATTTTTCCCGCAAGCGTTCCGTGAAATATTTCTCGTAGGACAGAGCGAAGGCGGACCGCGAGCTCGAGAAAAGGACAAACGTTGGGGGCAGCACTGCTTTCTGGGTCATGTATTTGATTTTGAATCTTTTCCGGGTGTTTGATAGCGGCAGATTCGTCTTTTGGACAGACGCTAAAAACTTGTTCAGGCCGGACGTCCCGATTTTTTTGAGGCCGTTTTGATGGACCTTCTCCGCCAGGTCGAGGATCTGGGTGACCCGCTTCCCCGTCAAAGCGGACACCGTCAGCAAGGGGGCATAGCTTATGAAATCAAGCCGTTGAAAAACGATGTCCTTGACCTGAGCCAGAGTGACTTCACTCTCCCGGACGAGGTCCCATTTGTTCAAGACGAGGACAAGCGGCTTTCCCGAGTCACGGGCCAAGCGGGCGACCGCCGTATCCTGGCGGGTCGGGAATTCCTCCGCATCCAGAACCAGGCAGATGACATCGGCCAGGGGAATGTTCTTCTTGGCCTTGATGACGCCGGCGCTTTCCCGTTCGTCTGAAACCCGGGCCAGCTTGCGGATTCCGGCGGTGTCGACGAGAAGAAACGGTTTGTCTCCCTTCCAGATCAGGACGTCCGAGCTGTCCCTGGTCGTTCCCGGGATCTCGCTGACGATGAACCTTTCCTCTCCGCAGAGCCGGTTGGCCAGCGATGATTTTCCGACATTGATCCTTCCGACAATAGCGATCTTGAGGGGCCGAGGTTCGCCGGCGTCCGGCTCCGCCTCGACTCCGGACGGAAGAGCGTCGGCAATGGCCTCCTCCAATTCGTCCAGGTTGATCTTGTGCTCGGCCGAGATGAAAAAGATCCTGTCTTCTCCCAGCCTGTAAGAATCGCCCGCGGCAAACCTTTGGGACTCGACATCGATTTTATTGACGACAACAAGGACAGGTTTCCCCAGTTTTTTCAAGGACCGGAAGAGGTCTTCTTCGGCAGGCAGTAGTTCCCTCTTCCCGTCTAGGAGATACAAGAGAAGGTCTGCTGTCTTGGCCGCTTCCCAGGCTTTTGCCTTGACATCGGAGGACAGGCGATCGGCCTGGGAATCCAAAAAACCTCCCGTATCCACAAGCTCGAACCTCTTGCCGTACAGGGTGCAGAGGGAGACGACATGGTCCCTGGTCATCCCGGGAAGGGAATGGACCAGGGCTTTCCGTTTCCCCAGCAACTTGTTGAACAGAGTGGATTTTCCGGCGTTGGGGAAACCCAAGATGACGACCTGAGGCAATCTTTTCGTCCGATCGGTGTTCATGGTCGAAGTGATATGGGCTTGCTACTCTTTGACGATCAAAGAATAGTCCGGCAGAAAGGGATGGTCCAGGCTGATATGGCCGCCCAGCGTTTCCCTTTCCTCGCCCTCGATCAAGATAAAAACCTTCTTAATGGGCTTCAAATTGTAGGCCAACGAGTTGACGATGGAGTAGACCGTGGAGATTTCCGCCGCCGAGCCGGACGGGTGTTTATCGACCAGGTCCTTGGAAAAATCGACATAGGCGACGCCTTCTTTAGTGATGAACAGCTGGACCAGCTTGGTCTCGGCAGGCAGGGATGAAACCAGGCCCGTCTGGGATCCCCTGATGAGCTCGGCGATCACCTCCTCCGCTTCGCGGACGGTCGAAGGATCCGAGACGATATTCCGCTCCTCTGGGACGAGCCGGCTGTCTTCCTCCCGCAGGAAAAACAGAGTGACTTTTCGCGTCGACTTCTCGATGGGGGCTTGGGTCGAAACCGCGGGCTGGGGGATTTCTCCCGGTTTCTTGATCCGCTCGCTGCCGCTGTTTTTAAAGAAGATGAAGGCCAGGACGACAAGCAGGAAAACGAGGACGAAAAAAAGAATCGCTTTCGTTCTGTCCATGATCCCTGCTGTCCTCAAGAAAAAAGCTTAGTGTATTTTTTCAGGCCTTGGTAGATGGCCTCCGCGACTTTTCGCTGGAAATCGTCCTTGATCAGCTTCTGCTCTTCCTCCGGATTGGAGATGAAGGCCACTTCCACCAGAATGGCCGGGCAGGCGACTCCCTTCAGGACTTTGAAGGGCGCCTGCTTGATGCCCCGGTTCTCCGTCCCCAGGAAGATGTTGAGTTCCTTCTGGATTTCCTCTGCCAGCTGGCTGCTCTGCTTGATGTAAGCGGACTGGGCCATGTCCCAGAGGATCATCTTGACCTCGTCCTTGTTCTTATCCTCGATTTGTTTCTCGAGCTCGGAAGAGGTGTTTTCCATGTAGGCCAGCTTCCGCGTCTCTTCGTCCGGGGCGTTAAGGCTCAAGAAGAATGTCTCCGACCCCTGGGCCATTTTCCGGAACGAGCCGTTGGTATGAATGCTGATGAACAAGACGGCGTCATTGTTGTTCGCGATCGCCGACCGGTTCTCCATCGAAACGTCGATATCCTTGTCCCGGGTCAGAACCACCCGGTAGGGCAGGTTCCGCTCGATGAGCGCTTTGAGCTTGAAGCTCACGGCCAGGGTGATGTTCTTTTCGAGCGTCCCGAATTTGCCTTTTGCGCCTAAGTCCATGCCGCCGTGGCCCGGGTCGATGACGATGGTCTTCAGCTCCTTCGAGCCGGACACCCCGGCCGCGGACAGGGCCAGGACCAGGGCTAGAAGGACAAGGCCGGACCCGCAGAGAATCCGGCCTGTTCTTTTCGGCATGTTCATGATCAAAAAATTTTGGAGGCGGCGGGAATCGAACCCGCGTCCGAAGACGTTCAGCAGAAAGCCTCTACATGCGTATCCTCTTCCTTCTACTCGTTCCGCGGTGCCCGAAGAGGAAGGGCGCCGCCGAACCAGCCCCGAAGATGTTTCACCCGCCGGGCTCAAGGCCGACCCGGCCGGCTATCCTGCTTGTCGGCGCTTCTCAAGAACCGCAGGAGAGAACCTGAGAAACGGCATGCCTATTTTTTAGGCAGCAAAAGGTTGTGCTTCTGCACTTACTTGGGTCCACCGTTTTACGAGGTGGATGGAATCTCGACATGAGCTTTCTGCCTCACTATCTCCGTCGAATCCGTTCGCCCCCATGTCGTTTCTTTCCATAAAGGATTATAAGGGAGACCGGAAAAAATTGCAATATCTCGAGAAAAATGGGGAGTCAAAAAAAGGAAATCAAGCTTTTATTATCGCAATATTCCCACTTTGAGGTGTGACAACAGCTGTCCGGAGCGGTAGACTTTGTGGGTGGCTTTTTGGAAATCCGTATCCTTGGCTTTGTAGATGTTGATGAACTTCTGCGGGTTGCGGTCGATCACGGGAAACCAGGAGCTTTGGACTTGAACCATGATCCTGTGTCCCTTCAGGAATCGATGGCAGCGGTCCCTCAAGCTGAACTCGACCTTGGTCGGTTGATCGGGCACAAGCGGTTCAGGAATTGAAAAACTATTTCTGTACCTGCTCCGGATGACTTCTCCCGCCAGGAGCATTTGGAAATCCCCCATGCGCACACCCTTGGGGTTTGGAGTGTTGTCCGGAGCATTCCCAGGATATACGTCGATGAGCTTGACGATCCAATCCGCGTCCGTGCCGGTCGTAGAGACAAAGAGCGTGGCGGTGATCGGGCCGGCGATGGTCACGTCTTCCGATAGAAGTTCGGACTCGTAAACAAGGACATCGGGCCTCGTGGACGCAAAACGCTGGTCCTCGACCATCCACAAGTGACCCTGGGAGAGCCGAGTCTCCGAGCTGAACGGCACAGGCTTGGCCGGATCGCTGATAAACGAATCGAAGCCTTCGCCGGCAGGGCTTGAGGGAGGAGTGAAAGAGAGTTTTCCCTCCGCCTGAAGGTACAGGTTCTTGACTTCGGCCTGGGCCGGCGGCCAGCGGTCATAGGATTTCCACTCATTGGCGCCGGTCACGAAAACCAACGTCTCCGGAAGCTTCAGGTCGCCCTGGTCTTTCAGGTAGTACTTGAAGAAGGGGAACTCGACATTCTGCCTGAAGTACTCGCCCGTCATGGAGCCGAAGCGAATATCCCCCAGGCTGTCACCGGGCATGGATGCCCAACCTCCATGGAGCCAAGGACCGATGACGATCGTACTCCTGTTCGAGGCATTGTATTTCTCGATATTGCGGTAGGTCTCCAGCGGTCCATAGAAATCTTCGGCGTCGAACCAACCCGCCACGTTCAGGACGGCAGGACGGATGTTTTTCAGATACTTGACCGGGTTCTGCCTCTCCCAGTACGCATCATAGTCGGGGTGCTCCATGTATTCATTCCAGGTGGGGACTTCGTTCTTCAGGTACCTCTCGTTGATGTTCACCAGGCTGCCCAGTTTGAGAAAGAACCGGTATCCATCGGGCGTGCCGTAATCAAAAAGTGGCGCCCGGCTATCGGCGGGACCTTTGCGAACTCGGGCGCTGCCGAGGAGCCAGCCGAAGGTATACGTCAAGCGAAAAGCGCCGTTGTGGTGGAAATCGTCTCCGATGAACATATCGATCGCCGGCGCCTGGGGCGAAGAGGCTTTGAGCGCAGGATGGGCCTCGATCATCCCCCAGACCGTTTGCGAGCCCGGGTATGAGATTCCCCACTGGCCAACGCAGCCGTTGTGATTCGGGACATTCTTCAACAGCCACTCGATCGTGTCATAGACGTCGCTCGATTCATCCGTGTCCGCTTTGTTCCTTTTGTCCGGTCTGATCGGCCTCATCACGACAAAATCCCCTTCCGATCTGAACTGCCCGCGGACATCCTGGTAAACAAAGATGAAACCTTCTTTGGCAAAATCTGCGGAGGGGCCAAGGGATCGCCGGTAGGCATCCGGCCCGTAAGGGCCGGACCCGTAGGGAGTTCGATGGAGCAGGATCGGATATTTCTGGGAAGCATCTTTTGGCGCATAGACGATCGTGAAGAGCCGGATTCCATCGCGCATGGGGACCATGTGCTCGGACTTGCTGTAGTTAGACCGAATATCATAAGCTTCTTGTCCCCAGAGCCCCGTGCTTAGGGCAAGGAACAGAAGGACCCAAACGCTGACCAAGACCTTGGAATTTCTTTTCATGCGTGCCTCCCCTTTAGACTTTTACAGAGTTCCGGCCTTTCGTCCATTTTTTCAAACGTCCTCTCCACGAATCTCCCACATCACCCGGAGGCGGTCCACGATATTGAATTTATAATAATACAACCATCTTATTCATACGGTTGATTCTTTGTCAATTTGAGAATTCCCCCTGATCCAAGCGTCTGTCTCCTTGAGACAATCGTCCCGCGTGCCAAATTATTTGCCCGGGGCAGCCGAGATAAGGAATGCGTCTCCCTGAACTTCCCCCTGATTCAAAGACGCTGGAAGTAAAAAACCTCTTATTAACTGAATTAAAACAGAACCCTAATAAGGTTTATTATCA
>JAPKZH010000070.1 GCA_026393905.1 Candidatus Aminicenantota bacterium | reverse complement strand
TCCAACGCCGTCAACCTGGCCGACGGTCTGGACGGGCTGGCCATCGGCCTGACCCTGATCAGCGCCGGCGCTTTAACGGCGCTGACCTATATCGCCGGCCATGCCAATTTTTCCACCTATTTGAACATCGCCCGCGTTCCGCTGGCGGCGGAGCTGACCGTGTTCGCCGGCGCTTTCACGGGAGCCTGCCTGGGCTTTCTCTGGTTCAACTCCCACCCGGCCCAGGTCTTCATGGGCGACGTCGGCGCCCTGTCGCTGGGCGGGACCCGGGCCGTGATCGCTCTTCTCATCAAACAGGAATTCCTGCTCTTCACGGTGGCGGGGGTTTTCATCCTGGAGGCGCTGTCGGTGCTGATCCAGGTGAGCTACTTCAAGTTCTCCAAGGGGAAAAGGATTTTCAAAATGGCGCCCCTCCACCATCATTTCGAGCTCCTGGGGTGGCCGGAAGAAAAGATCGTCGTCAGGTTCTGGGTCCTGGGAATTATTTTTGCCCTGTTCACCCTGATGATGCTCAAGTTGAGATGACGATGGACCTTCGCCATAAAAAAGTCTTGGTTGTCGGCCTGGGAAAGACGGGAGAAGCCCTGGCCCATTTCCTGCTCGGGCGCGGAGCCAACGTCAAAATCAGCGAAAAGAAGTCGAGCCAAGATCTCGGCGACCGAATCCGGTATTGGCAGGGGAAAGGCGTTGACGTCGAGTCCGGCGGCCATACGCTCGCATCCTTTTTGGCCGCCGACCTCATCGTCCCCAGCCCCGGCGTTCCGCCGCTGGAGGAATCGGCAGCCGCTCGGAAGAAAGGCGATCCGGTTCTCTCTGAAATCGAGCTGGCCTTCCGCTTTTTAAAAGGCCGGATCGTGGGCATCACGGGAACAAACGGAAAATCGACGACCGCGACCCTCCTCCACAAGATCGTGAAAGAGGCGGGGCTCCCCGCCCATCTCGCCGGTAACATCGGCCCGCCGCTCATCTCTTTTGTCGATGCCAGCCGCGATGATCATATCTATGTCACGGAGATCTCGAGCTTCCAGCTGGAATACATCGAGACGTTCAGGGTCCCGGTGTCTGTTTTTCTCAACATCTCCCGGAATCATCTGGATTGGCATCACACGTTCGACGGCTATTTCCGAACAAAAAAAAGACTGGTGACGGCGCAGCGAGAAGGCGATGTCGCCATCCTCAACCGGGACGATCCGGCAGTTTGGGGCCTCAAAGACGACGGGCCGTTCGAAGTCCATGGCTTCAGCCGCAGACGAAAGGTCCGGCGCGGCGCCTTCCTCGAGGACGGCTGGATCGTCCTCCGGGACGAAGCCGAGGAGCGATTGATGCCCGTCTCCGAGATCAGCCTGCGGGGCGCGCATAATCAGGAAAACGTGATGGCCGCCGCCGCCGCGGCGCGCCTCTTCAGGGTTCCCGTGCCGGGGATGCGCGCCTCCATCAAAAGCTTTCAGGGACTCGAGCACCGGCTGGAAAAGGTCTTGACGCTCCGGGGGGTGGATTTTGTCAACGATTCAAAAGCCACCACGGTGGACGCGACCCTTAAAGCGCTGGAAAGCTTTGACCGCCAGATCGTTCTCATCCTGGGGGGCAGGGATAAGGGGGCCGATTTCGCCCTGCTCCGGAAACCCGTCAAAGCCAAGGTGAAAAAAGTCATCCTGGTCGGCGAGGCCGCGGAAAAAATCAGGAAGGCCCTGCGCGGGACCGTCCCGATGGACGCGGCCCCATCGATCAAGGAAGCAGCAGCGCTCGGTTTCGCCTCGGCCTCGCCCGGAGAGGTGGTCCTCCTCGCCCCGGCCTGCACGAGCTGGGACATGTTCAAGAATTTTGAAGAGCGCGGAGAAATTTTTAAACGGGAAGTCCGCGGCCTGGCGGAATCCGTCGGACAAGGAAAGGCCTGAAAGGATATGGAGATCTTCAAGCCCTACAGTTTTGATAAAGGGCTGTTTCTGACCACCCTGGCCATGATCACTCTGGGTATGGTCATGGTTTACAGCGCCACGGGCGTGCTGGCCGGGGAAAAAATGCACCAAACGTTCTATTTCCTGATCCAGCAGGCCGTCGGCGCCGGCATAGGCTTCGTCTTCATCTTCATCATGATGTCCATCAAGAAGCCTTTTTATCAGAATAAGTATTTTATCTTCGGACTGCTCGCGCTCGCCTTTATCCTGCTCGTCCTCTGTTTCAGCATGCCGGCCGTGGCCAAAACCAACCGTTGGATCTCAATGTTCGGCGTTCGCTTTCAGCCTTCGGAGCTGGCCAAACTCAGCCTCATCCTTTTTTTGGCGCTCTACCTGGATATGAAGAAGGACAGGCTGGATGAGCTGCCCATGCTTCTCGTCCCGCTGGCCGTCCTATTCCTGTTCGTCCTGCTGATCTTGAAAGAGCCCGATTTCGGGACGGCCGTCCTAACCTTCGGCATCTGCGCCGTGCTCCTCTATATCGGCGGCGTGAAGCTCCGATATTTCTTCTGCCTCGGCCTGGTTTCGCTCCCGCTTTTTGTCTTCTACATCTTCCAGGCCCGCTACCGCGTTGACCGGTTCCTGGCCTTTCTCTACCCGGACAAGGACCTCCTGAGCTTGAATTTCCAGGTGGCCCAGTCCAAGATCGCCCTCGGCTCGGGAGGCCTGCTGGGCGTGAGCCTGGGCGAGAGCGCCCAAAAGCTCTATTTTCTTCCCTGCGCCCACACAGACTTCATCTTCGCCATCATCGGAGAGGAATTGGGGCTGGTCGGAACGCTGGCCACGGTCGCCCTCTTCGTCATTTTTCTCTGGAGGGGTCTCGTCATCGCTTTCAAAGCGCCGAACCTGTTCAGCCAGATCGCGGCAGCCGGACTGACCTTGATGATCGTCGCCCAGGCCCTGCTCAATATCACCGTGGTGCTCGGCCTGGGACCGGCCAAAGGAGTCCCCCTTCCCCTGCTGAGCTACGGCCGGTCCTCGCTTGTCACGAATCTTTTCGCCATCGGCATTCTTCTCCATATTTCCCAGAGAAAGGGAGACCGCCGGACCATCAAATGAGCGAACGACGTGTGATCATCAGCGGCGGCGGAACAGGGGGGCATCTTTACCCCGCCCTGGTCCTGGGACAGAAGCTTCGGGAAAAAAATGCCCACCTCGAGCTGACCTACGTGGGAAGCAGCCGCGAAGCCGAAAAGAACATCATGGCCTATCATAATGTCAAATTCATCCCGATGCGGATCGAAGGCCTGAAAGGCAAAGGCCTGCGGAGCCTGAAAACGATGGCCATGCTCCCCGGATCATTCTTCAAGTCCCTGTCCATCCTGCTCCGGGTCAAACCCGACCTTGTCGTGGGCGTCGGAGGATTCAGCTCCGGCCCCGTCGTCCTGCTGGCGTCCCTCTTGAAGATCCCGACGCTCATCCTGGAACAGAATGTCCGGCCAGGCTTCACCAACAGGCTTCTCATTTCCCGAGCCCGCAAAGCGGTCGTGGCCTTTGAAGCGTCTATCGCCTACTTCAAGGGAAAGGGCGTTTTCCTGGGGAATCCGGTCCGCGAAGAGTTCACCACGCTTCGGCGCAAGGAGCGCACGGGCCGGCTGACCCTGCTTGTCTTCGGAGGAAGCCAGGGCTCGCATGTCCTGAACCAGGCCGTGGCGGCGGCCCTGCCTCTGCTGGAAAAGGCGAAGAACCGGCTGGCCATCTTCCACCAGACCGGCCCGGCCGATCTCGACTGGGTCAAAAAAAGCTATGCCGAAAACGGGTTCGGAGACGCGGTCGTTGCTGCCTACTTTCATGACATGCCCGGCTATTTCGAGAAATCCGACCTCGTCATCAGCCGCGCCGGCGCCACGACCTGCGCCGAGCTCATCGCCGCCCAAAAAGCGGCCATTCTCATCCCGTTCGCCCGGGCCTCGGAAGACCACCAGGCCCAGAACGCCGGCGAGCTCGAACGCATAGGCGGCGCCGAAGTCATCCTCGAGGCTGAGTTGACGCCCCAAAAGCTCGCCGAGAGGATTTTCTTCTTCTTGGAACATCCGAAAAAAATCTCCGAAATGGAAAATAACCTGGCCCGCCTGAAGCGGGACCAGGCCGCCGAGCGGATCGCCGGCCTATGCTTTGAACTGATGGAGTCCCGAAGCTAGGAGGAGAGGAGTGGTCAAAAAGATCTACCGCAAGCTCAAGCATATCCACATGATCGGCATCGGCGGCACCGGCATGAACGGCATCGCCGAGGTGCTCCTGAACCTGGGCTACAAAGTGACGGGCTCGGATATCCAGGCCAATGATGCGACGCGGCGCCTGACCCGGCTCAAGGCCCAGATCTCCATCGGCCACAAGACCGGAAACATCAAAGGAGCGGACGTCGCCGTCATATCCTCGGCCATCCGGGAGGACAATGTCGAAGTCCAGGCGGCCAGACACCAGAAGATCCCCGTCATCCCGCGCGCCGAGATGCTGGCCGAGCTCATGCGGATGAAATACGGGATCGCGGTGGCCGGCTCCCACGGCAAAACCACGACGACCTCTCTGATCGCCACCATCCTGGCAGAGGGCGGCA
>JAPKZH010000533.1 GCA_026393905.1 Candidatus Aminicenantota bacterium | reverse complement strand
CAGGAAAAATTGAAGCAGGTTCTGGTCCTGGGTGTCCCCGCCCTGGACGGCGAAAGAGAGGAAGGGCTTCCCGTCCTTGAGGGCGAGACCGGGGGTGAGTGTGGCCCGCGGCCTTTTTCCGGGTGCGATGACGTTGAAAGGATTCTCCGCTTCAGCCAAAACGAAGCTCTGTGCCCGCTGGCTCATGCCGATCCCCGTCCTTCCCGCGATCACGGCAGGGACCCAGCCGCCGCTCGGCGTGACCGACACGACCCAGCCTTTTTCATCGGCCGCTTGGATGGATGTCGTGCCTCCCCAGAAACTTTCTTCCTTAGCGGCCGTCTCTTTTTCCGAGGGCGGCCACTTCTCCAAATATCTGAGGAACGGATTCTTTTTACCTTCGTAGGGGTATGGGTCGCCGGGTTTTATTCCCGGATCGTTATGGTTCCAATTGATGCTCTTCAGCCGCTCTTTGGCATAAACTTTGGACAGAAGACCTTTGATCGGTTCCTCCGGAGGAAAATAAGGATCTCCGTAATAAAAATCGCGGTCGGCAAAGGCCAGGTTCATGATTTGATAAAGGGCATGGATGTAGTTGGCGCTGTTGAAACCCATGGGTTTCAGGTCCAAGTTCTCCAACATGTTCAGCGCCTGGAGCATCACCGGACCTTGGACCCAGGAATTCAGCTTGTATACATCAATCCCTTTGTACGTGCCCATGACCGGTTCTTCGATATAGATCTTCCATTTGGCCAGGTCTTCCATGGTGATGAGACCGCCCTGTTCTTTGGAACCGCGGACGAATTCCCGGGCAATGTCGCCCTTGTAAAAACGGTCATACGCGGCGGAAAGGGCTTCCTTCCGGCTCTTTCCCTTGGCCAATGCCTCCTGCTCGGCGCTGACCAATTTTTTCAAGGTCTCCAAAAGGTCCGGCTGGCGGAAAACCTCGCCCGGCAAGGGGCCTTCATGATTCTCGCCAAGATGAGGGAGCATGACGTTTTTGGAATAAGGCCACTGCTTGATTTTTTCCTTGTCTTTTTCAATCCTGTCGGCCGTGTCTTTTTCCATCGGATAGCCCTCCGCCATTTGCATGGCGGGAGCGAGCACGTCTGCGAGGCTCATTGTTCCATATTCGGCCAGCATTGTGATCAGCCCGCCCGGCGTGCCCGGAGTCACCGCAGACAGCGGGCCGGTCGCCGGCGGATAATTCATCCCCTTGGATCTATAGAACTCGGGCGTCGCCCCGGTCGGGGCCACGCCCAGGGCGTTGATGGCAATCACCTTTTTTGTCCCGGGATTATAGATGAGGGCCTGGGTCTCCCCTCCCCAGCTCAACACATCCCACATCGTACACACGGCGCCGAGCATGGCGCAGGCAGCATCGACGGCGTTTCCGCCATTGGCAAACATCATGGCGCCCGCGGTCGCCGCAATCGGCTTCCCGGTTATCGCCATCCAGTGCTTACCGTGGAGAACCGGTTTTTCCGTCCGCTCAGGATACATCGCATTCGCTCCGATTATGATCATTAAAACCAATAAAAGAACACAATTCTTGTTTCCAAGCAAGCTTTTGGCAAACATCGAATCTCCCTTAATCAAAATCCGATTGAGGCTTCGGCACAGTAATTGCCCCCGAAGCTTAATATGTCATCATTCTCTTAAAAAATAAAGGAGCTTTGGAAGGGGGATGAGCGGACATGAGGGATTCCGCCCGATGAATTCCGACTTTTTCGGGAAGCCTCTCTTTGAGGCCGGCGGCGGATGTTTGAGCTAGGATTGAAAAATTGGAGACGCCAAAGCGTAGGCCCCAATGTCTTTTAACCTAAAAATCCAGCAGGCGAGTTCCGCGACGCCGAAAAAGTCGGAACGTTCATGGCGTTAAGAATCCCGTTAGGGAGCGAACCCCCTCCAAAGCTCGCTTCTCACTTCTTGACTCTGTACTTCTCGAACCAGGCCATGAGGTAGGCCTGTTGGAGAAGCCGGTGCGACGGCCGCCTCCAGCCATGAAATTCCTCGGGCATCCGGACGAGCAGGGTGTCCTTCTTCAACATTTTTAGAGCGCGGTAGAACTCCTCGCTCTGGCTGATGGGCGTCCGCAGGTCGGCCTCCCCCGTCATGACCATGGTCGGCGTGGTCACATTGGCCACATAGTTGAGCGGCGAGCGTGCCGCATACTCCAGCGGGTCTTCCCACGGATATTTTTTGAACTGCTTGTACCAGCTCGGGCCGTCCGTAATGCCCACGAAGGAATGCCAGTTGATCACCGGCCGCATGGAGACTGCGGCCCGGAAGCGGTTGGTGTGGCCGACGATCCAGGCCGTCAGCACGCCGCCGCCGCTCCCGCCGCAGACGAATAAATTATCCTTGTCAATAAAACCCTTGGCCAGGGCTGCATCGACGCCGGCCATCAGGTCATCGTAATCTTTGCCGGGATAGGAGTATTGAATGCCGTTGACGAAATCCTGGCCGTAGCCCGTGCTTCCCCTGGGATTCATGAACAACACCGCATACCCGTTCGCGGCGAAGTTCTGCCAATCCCAATTGAAGGCCAACGAATACATCGACCAGGGGCCGCCGTGGATATAGAGGAGCATGGGATATTTCTTGGCCGGGTCGAATTCGGCCGGCTTGATCAACCACCCCTGGAGGTCAAGGCCGTCCGGCGCCTTGAACCGCAGTTCCTCGACGTCGCCGAGCTTGACATCGGCCAGAATATCGGCATTGACGTCCACAAGCTCTTTGACGGTCTCTGGCTTCATCATTTGAAACGTGACAAGACAGCCCGGCCGGTTGGAGGTCGTGAGGATGGCCGCCGCCTGGCCGTTTTTGGCTGTTGAAACGCCCGACAGAACATGGGCGCCTTTAGTGATTTTTTTGACGGCGCCGACCAGTCCGGCAAAATAAAGATTGTTCTCGCCGCTCTCCTCCATCTGGTAATAGACGCCCAAATTGTCCGGGGCCCAGATTACATTGGACGGCGAGCTGGGCAGATTCCCGGCCAGCAGCCGCTTGGCCCCGCCGCTTGAATCCATGAGATAGAGGCTCGAAAGATGGCTCGTGTAATTCTTCTCGTCATAGCCCGTGTAGGCAATCCATTTTCCGTCCGGAGAGAGGCGCGGGCTTCCATCCGGACCTTTGCGGTCGGTCAAGGCCTTGATCTCCAGAGTTTTGAGGTCGACGGCATAGATCTCGGAATCGCCGAACTGGTATTCGGCATCCGGCTTCCGGATGGCGCTGAAATAGATGTTTTTTCCATCAGACGACCATTGTGGATCATTATGAGAATAGTCGCCGGATGTGACCTGCCTGGGCGTCCCCCCCAGCTCGGCATCAATGATAAAGACATGAGTATATCCTTTGGGAAGCCAGCCCCGGCCATCGGCGCGCCAGGCCAACCGGTCCACGAGTACGGCCGGCGCTGCCCACTTCGCGCCTTCAGGCCGCTTGGGAAGCTTGACGTTGAGGATCGGCTTATCGTCCGGAACAAACGCGGTGAAGGCCAGCCTCTTGCCGTCGGGTGACCAGACAAGCCCGGCCGCAGCCCGTTCCAGGTGGGTGAGCTGGGCCACTTCGCCGGTGTCGAGCCACATAATATGGATCTGGGTCGTTTCATCACGTTCCGAAAGAAAGGCGATCTTCTTCCCGTCGGGCGACCAGACCGGCGAAGAATCGCGCCAATTGCCGCGGGTCAGCTCCCGGACTCGTTTCCCTTCGATGTCGGCGATCCACAGATTGCTCCGCGATTGGTCGTTGATCTTATCGATCCAGCCCCTGGTGAAGATGATGTTTTTGCCGTCGGGCGAAATCTGGGGGCTCCCGACCGATTCCATTTCAAAATAGGTCTCGGTCTCGAGCAGCTTGTAGCTCTTTTGAGCGGCCGTCAGCATTCCAAACAGAAGAAAAACGCCCGCCAGGCTCAGAATGATAGAGCGGGAAAGATTTCTTTTCATTTCACTCTCCTACGACATTTTAAATCCCCCTGAAAAAATGGGGACAGGTACTTGATTTCTGAATCAAGTACCTGTCCCCATTTTTTGTCCAAGTCTGTTCTCGGATCCTTGGGAAAATGGG
>JAPKZH010000354.1 GCA_026393905.1 Candidatus Aminicenantota bacterium | reverse complement strand
AAAAAGGTTTTATCAAAACCCCCCGCCATCTACCTAATCTTAGACGAGCGGTCGTATGCCCCGCTGGTTGACAGCGGACCGCTCTTAAAAAGTAGCATAAAGAAACATATGCGTGGCAATTTGCCCCATCTAAAGCGAGGCATATTTACACTTTTCTCTTGACATTTTGTTTTCTCCAACCTATATATTAAAAGAGAAATTGAGCTAAATAAGGTAGGTAACCAATTCTTACCCATCGGGGCTGTTTTTATTCCCCACAAAAGCCGGATTTTTTTAAACGTTCAAAGCTTCATTTCAGGACTGCCTCGACGCCATCGGATCGAAAAGGCCTTCAATCCCCTCTCTTTACCCCAGGGACGGGATCGAAAAAAAATAGCCTGTAGATTTTCCAGGGCATTATGCCCCAGGTCGATCAAAAGGAGGCTTTATGAAAATTCCGAAAAGGGTCAAATACGAAGAAGAGCTAGATCCGTTTTTTCTGGATGAAATCAAAAAGATGTCGGATTGCCAGGAAATCGACGCGTGTATTCAGTGCGGCACATGCAGCAGTTCCTGTCCGATGTCCGTTTATATGGATCATCCGCCCCGCAAGATCATCGCCATGGTGAAGAACGGCTTTGTGGACGAGACGCTCCGGAGTCTGACCATCTGGCTCTGCCCGTCCTGTTACACGTGCCAGGTTCGCTGTCCGGCCAAGATCAAGATCACCGACGTGATGTATGCCCTCAAACGCAAGGCCATCGAAAAAAAGGTTTATCCCTCGAGATTCTCCATCCCGGTCTTGGACAGGGAGATGTCGCGCATCATCGCAAAACACGGCCGCAATTCCGAACTGTGGCTTATCCTCGGCCTCTACCTCAAGTCTCTCAATCCTTTCGGCATGCTCAAGATGGCCCCGCTCGGACTCAAGCTGATGAAGACGGGCCGGATGTCGCTCCGCAGGGAATCCATTAAAAATAAAAAACAGCTCAAATCTCTCTTGAACGCTCTCAAGGAGGGGACCCCATGAACGGATACATCTACTATCCGGGCTGCTCTCTCAAGGGCAACTCACGTCCTTATGAGGAATCCATCCTACCGCTCTTCAAAGAAGTCGGCCTGCCGCTTGAAGAGATGGACGATTGGAACTGCTGCGGCGCCACGGCCTATTTCTCTGTTGATGACACGATGGCGGCGGCCATCTGCGGGCGCAATCTATCGATCGCTGAAAAAACGGGCAAAAACATTATCGCTCCTTGTGCCGGCTGCTACCTGACGCTGAAAAAGTCGAATAAATTTTTGAACAGCCGGCAGCCGAAGGCGGCCAAAATCTTGAAAGACCTCAAAAACGCAGGCTGCGAATATCAGGGGACCATCGATGTCAAACATCACCTGGAAGTCCTTTATAAGGACATCGGCCCCCAGGCCATCAAAGCCATGGTTCGAAATTCCTTATCGGGATTGAAGGTCGCTTGCTACTACGGCTGCCAACTCGTCCGTCCCTATACGGACTTCGATGATCCAGATTATCCGACAAGCCTGGATATCCTCATGGAAGCCGCGGGGGCCAAAGCGGTGGATTTCGCGGCCAAAACACGATGCTGCGGAGGCTCTCTTTCGGGGACAATCGAGGAGGTCGGCCTACGTTTGAATTATATCCTCCTCAAGGAGGCAAAAAGAAAAGGCGCGGATCTCGTGGTCACCATCTGCCCCCTCTGCCAGTTCAACCTGGAGATCACCCAAACCAAGATCGTCAAGCGCTTTGGGGAGGACGTCCGGATGCCCATTCTCTATTTCAGCCAGCTCCTCGGACTCGCCTTGGGAATTCCCCGAGAAGAGCTGGGCTTTAAGCGGTCGATCATCCCCCTGCGATCCCTCTGGGAAAAACTCGGCCAAGGAGGAGCCCAATGAGCCAAAACGGTCAGCCCCGAATCGGTGTTTTTGTCTGCGATTGCGGCACCAACATCGCCGGCAAAGTGGATGTGGCCGATGTCGTTGCTTTTGCCGCGAAGCTGGACGACGTCGCCGTCGCCAAAGAATACAAATTTATGTGCTCGGACCCCGGCCAGGAACTGATCAAGCGGTGCATCAAAGATTATGGCTTAAACCGGGTCGTCGTCGCCTCCTGTTCTCCCCTGATGCACGAGCCGACATTCCGGGGCGCGACGGCCGAAGGCGGACTCAATCCTTTCTACCTCCAGATGTCGAATATCCGCGAGCAGGTGTCCTGGGTCACCTTGAAGCCGGCAGACGCCACGAAAAAAGCCAAAGCTCTGATTTCCGCCGCCGTGCGCCGGGTCGCTCTTCATGATCCTCTGACCAAGAAAGAAGTCCCCGTCCGCCCCGAAGTCTTGATCGTCGGCGGAGGGATCGCCGGAATCCATGCCGCTTTGACCTACGCCAAATCCGGCAAAAAAGTCTATCTGGTCGAGCAGCAGCCGTCCATCGGCGGCCATATGTCCCAGCTCGACAAGACATTTCCGACGCTCGATTGCTCGGCCTGCATCCTGACCCCGAAAATGAGCGAAGTGGGAAAGCATCCGAACATCGAATTGCTGACCTGGAGCGAGGTCGAAGAGATCTCGGGATATATCGGAAATTTCAAGGCAAAAATCCGGAAGAAAGCACGCTATGTCGACATCGACAAGTGCAACGGCTGCGGCGCCTGTTGGGAAAATTGCCCGACGACGGTGACGCCTTCGGAACGGATCATCCGCAAAGGAAAAATGATCATCAAACGGGTGGACAAAGAGACATCCTTCGCATGAAACTCAAAGAGATCCAGCGCCTTCTCCAAGCCGATCTGGTCTGGGGAACGGAGGAGCATCTTGAAAAAGAAATTGAAGCGGCCTGCGGTTCGGACCTGATGAGCGACGTCCTGGCTTTTGGCCGGCCGGGGCAAATCCTGCTGACAGGATTGACCAATGCTCAATCCGTCCGGACCGCCGATATCATCGGAGCGAAAGCGCTCGTCTATGTCCGGGGGAAAAGGCCCGAGCAAGAATGCTTGGAACAGGCTGCCGTCAAGGGCATTCCCGTCCTCTCCACGCCTCGGATGATGTACGAAGCCTGCGGAATCCTTTACAGCCACGGGCTCCCTGGAGTCTCTCCGCTCCAAGACACCGAACGGCAGGCCGATGTCTACGGGAAGGACGCCTTTTCTCATTCTTTTGAGATCACGGGAAGGAATTTCAGCCGGGCCGGGAATGCCTCGACGACCGTGAAGGACATTCTGGAGGACATCGGCATCAGCCCGGCCGTCATCCGGCGGGTGGCCATCGCCGCCTATGAAGCGGAGATGAATGTCGTCATGTATGCGGAGCGGGCAGAAATGACGCTCTTGTTGACACCGAACCTGATCTATTTGCGACTCCGTGATAAAGGCCCCGGCATCCCCGATATCGAGCTGGCTATGCGGGAAGGGTATTCGACGGCGACGCCGGAGATGAGAGAGATGGGATTCGGAGCGGGCATGGGCCTTCCCAATATCCGAAGAAACGCCGACCGGTTCGAGATCTCCGCTGAAGTCGGCAAAGGCACGAACCTCGACATCTATTTCGACCTCCTCCCCAAGCAGGAAGGCGGCGCATGACTCCTCTGGTTTCCTCCGTTTACGTCGATACCCAGAAATGTCAAGGCCGTATGAAATGTCTTCGGACCTGCCCCACCCAGGCGATTCGGGTCAAAAACGGAAAAGCTCGGATCATTCAAGAAAGATGCATTGACTGCGGCGAATGCATTTCGGCCTGCCCTCATCAGGCGATCATTCCCCTCACGGATCCGTTCGGTGAGCTCACCAAGTTCCGCTACAAGGTCGCCATTTCCTCGCCGGCCCTCTACGCCCAGTTCGGCCGGGAAATCCTGCCCGACAAAATCCTCGGCGGCCTGAAATGCCTCGGCTTTGACGACGCTTTTGATCTGGCCCAAACCTGCGGCATCGTCAGTTTTTCGATCCAGGAGTATCTCCGAGACCATCCGGGACCGAGGCCCGTCATCTCCAACGCCTGCCCAGTGGTCGTTCACCTGATCCAGGTCAAATATCCCAACCTTCTCCCCCATATCATTCCGATCGATATGCCCCGGGAGATCGCCGCCCGGGAGATCAAAAAAGTCAAAGCGCGTCAATACGAGCTCAAGGAACAGGATATCGGAACCTTCTATCTGACGCCGTGTCCATCTAAAATGATCTCCATCAGACAGCCCGCGGGCAAAAAACGATCCCATCTTGACGGAGCCATCGCCATTTCCGACATCTATGGTCCTCTTCGATCCGCCATGGAAAACGTCCCCCACGGGAACTACCGGCAAAGCCTGGAAAACATATGCATCCTGGGCGTTGGCTGGGCCATGGTCGGCGGAATCTGCCGGACCTTGCGCCTGCGGAATTCTCTGGCCGTATCCGGCTTGGCGGAAATCATCAAGGTCTTCGACGATATCGAACGGGGGAAGCTCGACAACATCGATTTCATCGAAGGCTATTCTTGTCTCCAGGGCTGCGTCGGCGGCTCGCTCAACGTGGAGAATCTTTACGTCTCCTACAACAAGATCCTCAAACTCATCGAGACCCTTGAATTCGAGAAAATCAAAGCCTGCCCGGACATCCGGACGGTGCGCCAGCTGTACCGGGAAGGCTATTTCTTTCGCAAAGAAAAATTCGAGCCCCGGCCGATCAGGCCTCTGGATGAGAACCTCTCCAAAGCCATTGCCAAGCGCAAGGAAAAAGAAGCCCTCTTCGAGGCTCTTCCCAAAATCGACTGCGGCGTCTGCGGTTCTCCGACCTGCCTTGCTTTCGCCGAAGACGTGGTTCGCGGGGAGTCCCAGCTTGAAGATTGCATCGTGAAAAAGGCCCGGCGGAGGCCGCTCGACGCCGGTCCGGAAAGCGACATAAAGTTTCATCAAGGAGGAAAACCATGAAACTCCGGGATCTTACGGGCCAGTTGTCCCTGAACATCCTCCAAGCCCAAGGCGATTTGGACGTTTCGGTCAGCGGAGGCTACACCAGCGACCTCCTGAGCGACGTCATGGCCTACGGCAAGGAGAAAAACGTCTGGATCACCTGCCAGACTCATGAAAACATTGTTGCGATCGCCAAGCTCAAGAACTTAGCGGGGATCATTCTCGTCAACTCCCGCAAACCGGACCAAGCCACCATGCAGAAAGCTCGAGAGGAAAATGTCGTCATCCTGGGCACATCGGAACCTGCCTTCGCCGTCACGGGAGCCCTGTACAACCTGCTAAAAAAATAAGGCCATTGAGGGAATTCAAAGCCGATCTTCACATCCACACCTGCCTCTCTCCGTGCGCCGATCTGCGCATGTCGCCCCGGAACATCGTCGCCGAGGCCAAACGGAAAGAACTCGATATCCTCGGCATCTGCGATCACAATTCCGCCGAAAACGCCGAAGCCTTGATCGAAGCGGCCGGCCGGCTCGGACTTTGCGTCCTGCCCGGCTTAGAGATCACGTCTCAGGAAGAAGTTCATATTCTGGCCTTGTTCGGTGAGCTCGAGGCGGCCCTCTCCATGCAGGAGAGAGTTTATGCGTCCTTGCCGGGAGAAAACAGCAAGTCCGTCTTCGGCCAACAGATCATCGCCAACGCAGAGGACGAAGTCCTCGGCTTCAGCTCAAAGTTTCTGGCCGGGGCGACGACATTGAGCCTGGAACAGGTCGTCGGTTTTATCCACGTCCTTCGGGGATTGGCGGTCGCCTCTCATGTGGACCGGATGGGCTTCGGCATCATCGGGCAACTCGGTTTCATCCCGCCTCGATTGGACCTGGATGCGCTGGAGATCTCGCTTCACATGTCCTGGGACAAAGGGCGAAGGCAGTTCGGCCCGGGGCGTCCTCTGATCTCTGCTTCAGACGCCCATTTCCTGAACGAAATCGGCCAGGCCGCGACTGAATTCCTATTGGAAGAGGGAACGCTCGACGAAATCAAAATGGCCCTCAAGGGCGTCAAAAACCGGAAAATTATACACTGACGGAACCATGGAAGACTTATCGCTCCACATCCTCGACATCGCGGAAAACTCTATCGAAGCCCAGGCCAAGCGGATCGACATCCGGATCGAGGAAAATCATCGACTCGACCGGATGATCCTTGAAATTTCCGACGACGGGCGAGGAATGGACAAGGCATTGCGGGTCAAGGCGCTCGATCCTTTCGTCACCACCAAGACAGCGCGTCGGATCGGGCTGGGCTTATCCTTGCTCGCCCAGGCCGCGAAAGCCGCGGCAGGAAAACTGACCCTCCGCTCCCGGCCAGGCCGGGGAACGAAGGTTCGCGCCACATTCGAGCTCAGCCACATCGATCGCAAACCGCTGGGCGACATCGCTCAGACCCTGGCCACGTTGATCGTGGCCCACCCCGGCCTCGACATTCGCTACGTCCATCAGGCCGACCAAAGGACGTACGTCTTCGACACCCGGGATCTCCGTTCTCAACTCGGCGGTATATCGCTGGCGACGCCGCAGATTGTCGCCGTGATCAGAAAAGCCATCCAGGAGGAGATCCACAAGATCAGGAGGACATCATGAATGAGCAACGCGTCTCGGAAATCCTGACCCGATATCAAGGAGACTCCAGCTCGATCATCGCCATCCTTCAGGACATTCAAGAGGATTTCAGCTATCTTCCCCCGCCGGTTCTGAAGATAATCTCTCACGAACTCGGAATTCCTCTGAGCCGCATCCTGAGTCTGGCGACTTTCTACAAAGCCTTCAGCTTGAAGCCCAAGGGCAAGCATCGGATTCACGTTTGCCTCGGGACGGCTTGCCACGTCCGCGGCGCCCAGCGCATCATCGAAAAATTCGAGCGTGATCTGGGCATCAAATCTGGAGAAACATCAGCCGACCGGGAGTTCAGCCTGGACGCCGTCCGCTGCATCGGCTGCTGCGGGCTGGCTCCCGTGGTCATGATCGGCGAGGACGTTCACGGAAAAGTCACCCAGACAAAGATCCCGGGCCTTCTCAAGAAATACAAGAAATAAAGGAGAAGCGTCATGCCGAAACTTACCATCCAAGACCTGGAAAAGATCCGAGAACAGGCCCGCCGCGGCCTGGTCATCCGAGAGGGCGGCGCATTCAAGGCTAAAATCAACGTCCACATGGGGACGTGCGGGATTGCGGCCGGGGCGCGGACCATCATGACGGCCCTCATGAAAGAGGTTGAGCGCCGGGATCTCCACGACATTCTCTTGACGAACTCCGGATGCGCGGGCCTATGCAGCCAGGAGCCGATGGTCACTGTAGAATTGGCCGGCCGGGCGCCCGTGAAATATGTGAACCTCACCGAAACGAAAATTCAAGAGATCTTCGAGAAGCATGTCCTGGGCGGCACAATCGTTAAGGACTATGCTCTGGGAATTGGAAGCGAGAAGACCGACTACTGAGGAGGAATGCCGTGGCCGAAAAAGAAACCCAAAAAACCTACAGGATGCATTTGATGATCTGCGCCGGAACGGGATGCGTCTCCAACCATTCCTACGAAGTCAAGGAAGCCTTGGAGAAGGAGCTCCGCAAGCACGGCCTGGAGAATGAGGTGGTGGTCGTCCCGACCGGGTGCAACGGATTCTGCGAACGGGGTCCCATCCTGGTCGTCCAGCCCGGCAATATTTTTTACCAACAACTCTCCGTCAAAGATGTCCCCCATCTCGTCGAGGAGCATTTTCTCAAAGGCCGGCCCGTGGCCAAACTCATGTATTCGCCCCCCGAAACGAAGCAGCCCGTCCCCGTGCTTAACGACATCCCATTCTTCAATAAACAGGTTCTCATTGCCCTGCGCAACCGCGGTCTCATCGATCCCGAAAAAATCGAAGAGTCCATTGCCCACGACGGCTACAAAGCCATGGTCAAGGCCCTGTCCGAGATGAAACCGGAGAAGATCATCGCCGAAATCACGCTGTCCGGCCTCCGCGGCCGCGGCGGCGCCGGCTTTCCGACGGGCTTGAAATGGCAGCTCGTCCGCAACGCAATGAGCACAAACGGCGGACAGAAATACATCGTCTGCAACGGCGACGAAGGAGATCCCGGGGCTTTCATGGACCGGAGCATTCTCGAGGCCGATCCCCACTCGGTCATTGAAGGCATGGTCATCGGGGCCAAGGCGATCGGGGCGACAGCCGGATTTATCTACGTTCGGAATGAATACCCCTTGGCCGTCGAGCGGCTGAGCATCGCTCTGAAGCAAGCCCGCGATTACGGTCTTCTCGGACAGGATATCTTGGGCACCGGCTTCGATTTCGATATCCAGATCAAGCGCGGAGCGGGCGCGTTCGTCTGCGGCGAGGAGACGGCGCTCATCGCTTCGATTGAGGGAAGGCTCGGCGAGCCGAGACCGAGACCTCCCTATCCCGCCCAGAGCGGCCTCTGGGGGAAGCCCACCTGCATCAACAATGTTGAGACTTGGGCCAACGTTCCGACCATCATCAACCGGGGCGCCAAGTGGTATGCCGGCATCGGGACCAAGACTAGCAAAGGCACCAAGGTCTTCTCTCTCGTCGGCAAAATCAACAACACCGGCCTCGTCGAAGTCCCGATGGGCATCACCCTGCGAGAAATCATCTACGACATCGGGGGCGGGATTCCGGGCGGGAAGGCGTTCAAAGCGGTCCAAACCGGCGGCCCGTCGGGAGGCTGTATCCCCAAGGAAAAAATCGACCTTCCTATCGACTACGAAAGCCTCAGCGAGGCCGGCTCGATGATGGGATCGGGCGGAATGGTCATCATGGACGAGGATACATGCATGGTCGATGTCGCCCGCTACTTCCTGACCTTCACCCAGGACGAGTCCTGCGGAAAGTGCACGCCCTGCCGCGAAGGCACGAAAGCGATGCTCGAGATTCTGACCAAGATCACCGAAGGCAAGGGAACGCCGGAGGACCTGACGCTCCTTGAAGACCTGGCCCCCGCCATCAAGGACACGGCTCTGTGCGGATTGGGAAAAACCGCCCCCAATCCCGTCCTCACCACGCTCCGCTATTTCCGAAACGAGTACGAAACGCACATTCAAAATAAAAAATGCCCGGCTCATGTCTGCCGTCCGCTCAACGTCTACACGATCGACCCCGGCCTCTGTCTCAGCCAAGGCCACGGCTGCGATGTCTGCCGGCGCAACTGTTCCTCGGAGGCCATCGCCGGCCAGAAGAACGAGGCCCACGCCATCTTTCAGGACAAATGCATTAAATGCGGCGTCTGTTACGATGTCTGCGCCTTCGGCGCCGTGAAGGTTGATTGAGGAGGAACGCTATGGTCAATCTGACGATCGACGGAAAACAAGTTGAAGTGGACGAGGGCTCGACCATCCTCCAGGCCGCGAAAAAAGCGGGAGCCCGGGTCCCCACGCTCTGCTTTCATCCCGTCATCGAGCCCTATGCGGCCTGCCGGGTGTGCGTCGTGGAAGTCGCCTTCAGAGGAAAGAACGACCTTCTCACCTCCTGCAACACCAAGGCCGAAGAAGGCATGGACGTCCGGACGGCCTCCGAGCGGGCTTTGCGGGCCCGGCGCCTCAACGTGGAAATGCTGCTGGCCCGAGCGCCGGCCGCCGAGCCGCTCCGCGAGATCGCCAAAGAACTGGGAATAGAGAAAACTCGATTTCCGGTGAAGGATCCGGACGAGAAATGCATCCTCTGCGGCCTGTGCGTCAGAGCCTGCGAGCAAATCGTCGGCGCCTGCGCCATCAGCTTCATCGAACGAGGAACGGACCGCCATGTTTCCACTCCCTTCGGGGAGGAATCGGAGGCCTGCATCGGATGTACGGCCTGCGCTCATTTCTGTCCGACGGGCGCCATCACGGTTGAAGACAAGTACGGCCGCAAGGTCATCCATGATGAGATGTACCTCGGTCCGACGACGGCCATCCGGGTTCCCACCCGCCAGGCCGTGCCCATGGTTCCGTTTATCGACAAAGAGGCCTGCATTCATTTCAAAACGGGCGAGTGCAAGGTCTGCGCCAAAGTCTGTGATCGCGACGCCGTGAACCATGAGATGGAGGACACCATCCAGGAAATCGAAGCCGGCTCCATCATCATCGCTTCCGGTTTCAAGACGTTCGACGCCCGCCGGATTCCAGCCTACGGCTACGGTCGCTTCCCGAATATCATCACAGCCATGGAATTCGAGAGGCTGGTCAACGCCTCGGGCCCCACGGGCGGAAAAGTCCTCCTGGCCAACGGCGAGGAGCCCAAAGCCGTGGGGATTATCCACTGCGTCGGCTCACGAGACGAAAACTACCACGCCTATTGTTCCCGCGTTTGCTGCATGTACTCCCTGAAGTTCGCCCATCTTCTCGGCGAAAAAACCAAGGCTACGATCTATGATTTTTATATCGATATGCGCTGCTTCGGCAAAGGGTACGAAGAATTCTATCACCGTCTGCTCAAAGAGGGGACGAAATTCGTCCGCGGACGAGTGTCCGAAATCACAACTCTAGCCCTCACGGAAAAGGAAGAAGGAAAACTCATCATCCGCGTCGAAGACACACTCCTCGGCGCTGTCCGAAGGATTGCCGTCGACATGGCCATCCTGGCTGTGGGGATGGAACCGAGCATCGATCACAATCGCCTGGCCAAGACATTCAACATTTCCTGCAGTCAGGACACATTCTTCCTGGAACGCCATCCGAAACTGGCGCCGGTTTCATCCTTTTCCGATGGGATTTTTCTGGCCGGAACCTGCCAGGGACCAAAGGACATCCCCGACACGGTCGCCCAGGCCGGCGCTGCGGCGGCGGAGGCGCTGGCCCTGGCCGACTTGGGAAAGGTCGAACTCGAACCGATCACGGCGGTCATCGACGACAAACTCTGCTCGGGCTGCCAGATCTGCGTCGGGCTTTGCCCGTTCACCGCCATCACCTATAAAAAGGACGAGGGCCACTCGGAGATCAACGATGCTCTGTGCAAAGGCTGTGGAACGTGTGTCGCAGCCTGCCCGAGCGGGGCTTCCTACCAGAAGCATTTCCGCGACGAACAAATTTTTGCCGAGATCGAAGGAATCTTCCTGATCTAATGAACAAGGGAGGCCAATGATGAATCAAGAACATTTTGAGCCCCGGCTGATCGGGTTCTTATGCAACTGGTGTTCCTACACGGGCGCAGACCTGGCCGGCACCGCCCGCATGGTCTATGCGCCGAATATCCGTATCATCCGGGTGATGTGCACGGGCCGCGTCGATCCCCAATTCGTTTTAAAAGCCTTTCGCGAAGGCGCGGATGGGGTTCTAATCTCCGGTTGCCACCCGGGCGACTGCCATTATCAGGAAGGGAATTATAAAGCTATGCGGCGACATAAGCTCCTCTCCAAAGTGCTCGAGCAGTTCGGAATCGAAAAGGAACGGTTCCGCCTGGAATGGGTTTCCGCTTCTGAGGGAACGAAATTCCAGCAGGTCTGCAACGAATTCACCGAGCAGATCCGGGGATTGGGCCCTTTGAATCTCAACGGGAACAAAGGTGAGCATCATGAGCAACGCCAAGCCTAAGGTCGCCTTCTATTGGTGCGCCTCCTGCGGAGGATGCGAAGAGTCTATCGTCGACCTGGCCGAGGACATCCTCAAGGTCGTAGCTGCGGTCGACATCGTCTTCTGGCCGGTGGCCCTCGATTTCAAGAAGAAAGATGTCGAGGCCATGCCCGACAAATCGATCGCCGTCTCCTTCATCAACGGCGGGATACGGATGTCGGAACAGGAAGAAATGGCCCATCTCCTGAGACGGAAATCGCAGATTGTTGTGGCCCACGGGGCCTGCGCCCATCTCGGCGGCATTCCCGGACTGGCCAACTTCTGGAATAAATCGACCATCTTCCGCACGGTCTATCACACGACCGCATCCACGGACAACCCCAACGGCACAGAGCCGCAGCCGAAGACCAGCCTGGACGGGTATGAATTGACTCTCCCTGTGTTCTGGGATACGGTCCATCCGCTCGATGATATCATCGACGTGGATTATTACCTCCCAGGTTGCGCTCCCCATCGGGATCTCATCATCAATGCCGTCACCGCAATCCTGGAGGGGAAACTGCCCCCTAAAGGATCGGTCCTTGCTCCGAACAAATCCTGCTGCGACGATTGTGAGCGCAACGATTCCAAGCCGGACAAGCTTCAGATCAAAGAAATCAAAAGGCCTCATGAGGTCCTTCTCGATCCCAAAACCTGCTTTCTGGCACAGGGCGTCATTTGTATGGGTCCGGCGACCCGGGGCGGCTGCGGAGAGCGCTGCATCAACGGCAACATGCCCTGCCGCGGCTGCATGGGGCCGACGGACCAGGTTTACGATCAGGGCGCCAAGTTTCTTTCCGCGTTCGCCTCGATTCTCGACGCCAATGACGAAAAGGACATCGAGCGGCTCGTCGATTCCATCGTCGACCCGGCGGGCACTTTTTATCGCTTCAGCTTGCCTTCGTCGATTCTCAAACGGAAAAAATTGGAGGCCGTCAAATGACACAACGCATCACGATCGATCCCATCACCCGGCTTGAAGGGCACGGGAAAATCGAAATTTTCCTGGACGAGCACGGGAATGTCGAACGGGCCATCCTCCAAGTCCCCGAGCTGCGCGGCTTCGAGCAGTTCGCGATCGGACGTCCCGTGGAAGAAATGCCCCGGATCACGCCCCGCATCTGCGGCGTCTGCCCGACAGCCCATCATATGGCTGCGACCAAGGCTGTGGATGCCGTCTTTCATGTAGAGCCTACGCCCACGGCCCGGAAGCTCCGGGAGCTCATCTACAACGCTTTTTTCATGGAAGATCACACCCTCCATTTCTTCTTTCTAGGCGGGCCGGATTTTGTCGTCGGGCCTCAGGCCCCGGCCGCAGAACGCAACATCCTGGGGGTCATCGGAAAAGTGGGCGTCGAGATCGGAGGCCGGGTCATCCGGATCCGCGAAGACGTCCGCGAGATCATGAATTATCTCTGCGGCAAGGCCATCCACCCGGTCTGTGGACTTCCCGGCGGCGTGGCCAAGGGCCTGGACGAAGAGCACCGGCTGAAATTTCTCGAAACGGCCAAGGCGGCCGTCGAGTTTGCCGAATTCGCGCTCCAGATCTTTGACGACGTCGTCCTCAAGAACAAGGGCTATGTGGAGATCGTCGTCGGCGAGGCCTATAAAATCAAAACATACTACATGGGTATGGTCAACGGCCGTAATCAGGTTGAATTCTACGACGGGGATCTCCGCGTCGTAGACCCGGACGGCCGGGAGTTTGCGAAATTCAAGCCCGCCGACTATCTCGAGCATATTGCCGAGCACGTCGAGCCCTGGACGTACGTAAAATTTCCGTTTTTGAAAAAAGTCGGCTGGAAGGGGTTCGTTGAGGGGAACGACAGTGGTGTGTACCGGGTGGCTCCGCTCGCCAGGCTCAACGCGGCGGACGGCATGCAGACGCCGCGGGCCCAAAAGCACTACGAGCGCATGTACGCCACTTTGGGCGGCAAGCCCGTGCATAACACACTCGCCTTCCACTGGGCGCGGCTCATAGAGGCCCTCCAGGCCGCAGAACGAATGGTCGAGCTACTCGAAGACAAAGACATCACAAATCCGGACATCCGGCGCATCCCCACCCAGACGCCGACCGAAGGGGTGGGCATCGTCGAAGCGCCTCGAGGAGTGCTCATCCATCACTACAAGACGGACGAGCGAGGCCTCATCACCAACGCCAACTTGATCGTGGCGACGATCGGCAATGCCGCCGCCATCAACATGTCCATCGAAAAAGCGGCCAAGGCCTTCATCAAGGGCGGACAGATATCGGAAGGCCTTCTCAATATGGCCGAGATGGCCTTTCGGCCTTATGACCCCTGTCATGGTTGCGGCACGCACGCCTTGCCGGGGAACGCTCCCCTGATCATCAGCATTCGCGGCCATCGAGGAGAACTTCTCAGGCAGCTGCACAGGTGACAAGAGAATCCCATTCTCTGGTATAATAGCGATAAAAGAGCGAAAGCCTTATGAGAAGTCCTCAATTTTCTTTGCGGACAAAGCTCATTCTGAGCTTTCTGGCCGTTATTGTCCTCGGCGGCGTACTCTCGCTTTTTATTGGATCCAAGCTCATCCGCAACACCCTCCTCACCCAAGCCCAAGCCAAGGTTCGCCACGACCTTTCCTCCGCCTGGATGGTCTTCAATGAGAAGGTCAGTAACATCAAGGAAATCGTCACCCTGACGGCAGCCCGGGAGGGTATCCGGGGTGCTCTTCAGAGAGGCGAGATGGGTATCCTCATCCAATACCTGGGGCATGTTCGTTCCGAAAACGGTCTGGATATCCTGACCCTTCTCGACCGAGAGGGTCGGGTCCTCTTAAGAACCAGCTCCCCGGATGTCGCGGGCGACGACGAATCGCAAGATGAAATCGCTCGCCTAGCCCTTGAACGAAAGACCGTCGCCGGGCCGCAAATCATTCCGCGAGGGGAGCTCCTCAAAGAAAGTAAGACCCTCGCCGATCAGGCTCTCATGGACATCATTCCCACTCCGATGGCGGCCCCTCGCGCCGAAAGTCAGGAGACGAGCGGGATGATGCTCAAAGCGGCTGCCCCGGTTCTCAATGAGACCGGCGCCCTGATCGGGGTCCTCTACGGCGGCATTCTTCTCAATCGAAACTACGAAATTGTCGACCGCGTCAAAGAAATCGTTTACAAGGGAGAACGGTATAAAGGGCGGGAGACCGGAACTGCGACGATCTTTCAAAATGATTTGCGAATCTCCACGAACGTCAAGAATGAGCAGGGACAGAGAGCCGTCGGTACTCTTGTCTGGCAGGAAGTCAAAACGGCGGTCCTCGATGAGGGGAAGCCATGGCTCACCCGGGCCTTTGTCGTCAACGATTGGTACCTCACGGCCTATGAGCCCATAAAAAGCGTCTCCGGCAGGATCATCGGCATTCTCTATGTCGGGACGCTCGAAAAGCCCTATCTCGATACCGCCAACCGGGTCATGAGGACGTTCACGATCATGGCCGCCTTGTGCGTCGTCTTCCTTCTCTCCGTGCTCTATTTTTCCACGAGCCGAATGATCCGCCCCCTCCAGAGGATGGCCGCCGCGACCCAGGAAATCGCCAAAGGAACCCTGTCTCACAGAGTTGAGGTGAATTCCCGGGATGAAATCGGGGCGCTCGCCGAATCCTTCAATCAGATGACCGACCATCTCCGGGAGGCCAATGACAAGCTCGTCGAATGGGGAAAAACGCTGGAGAAAAAAGTCGAGGAGCGGACCCAAGAGCTTCGCGAGATCCAGGCTCACCTCATCCAATCCGAGAAACTGGCCTCGATCGGCAAGCTCGCCGCGGGCGTTGCCCATGAAATCAACAATCCCTTGGGCGGGATCCTGATCTACAGTCACCTCATCCTGGAAGACACGCCCAAGGGCAGCCCGCATAGCGAAAACCTCAAGAAAATCGTCAGAGAAACGACCCGCTGCAAAGAAATCGTCAAAGGGCTCCTGGATTTCGCCCGCCCCAAGGAGCCGCAGATGGTTCTCACCGACATCCATGAGCTTCTAGATAAATGCCTGGCCTTGATGGAGAATCACGCTCTTTTCCAGAATATCCGAATCGAGAAATCTTATGCCCCCGTCTGCCCGCGGATCATCGCGGACGGCGGACAGCTCCAACAGGTCTTCATGAATATCATCCTCAACGCCGCCGAAGCGATGAACGGGAATGGAACTTTGACCCTCCGGACTTCGCTCGATCCGGCCCGCCAAGAAGTCGCCGTCGAGATCGTCGATACCGGCCACGGTATAAAAGAGGAGGATAAACGGCGTCTCTTCGAGCCATTTTTCACGACGAAAGAAGTCGGCAAAGGAACGGGTCTCGGCCTGGCCATCAGCTACGGCATCGTCAAAAAACACCAGGGGACGATCGACGTCCGCAGCGAGGCCGGCCAAGGGGCCGCGTTCACCGTTAGGCTGCCTCTGAAAAGAACATCCCCATGAGAAACGGCATTCATATGCTCATCATCGACGACGAAGAGGCCGTGCGGGACTCCATGAGCCAGGTTTTGGTCAAGGAAGGCTATGCGGCCAAAGCAGCCGAGACGGGGCGAGAGGGCATGGCGCTTTTCAGCCAGGAGACGTTTGAGGTTGTCTTCCTCGACCTAAGACTCCCCGACATCGACGGTCTCTCCCTGCTCCGCCAGATGAGGGAGGCGAGCCAGGAAACACCTGTCGTCATCATCACGGCCTATGGTTCGATCGAATCTGCCGTGGAGGCCATCAAGCTCGGTGCCTTTGAATACCTGGCCAAACCTTTCACGCCCGAGGAGCTTCGCGTCGTCACAAAAAAAGCCTTGGACAACCGGATGATGATCCTGGAAAACATCCTCCTCCGGCGGGAGCTCAAAGCCCGCCGCGAATTTGATCAGGTCGTGGGCCAAAGCCAAGCCATGCGAAACGTTCTCGATATCGTCGCCCGGGCCGGCCCTACGGATTCCGCGGTGCTGATCACCGGAGAAAGCGGAACGGGCAAGGAGCTCGTCGCGCGGGAAATTCATGGTCGCAGTCTCCGCCATTCTCAGCCCTTTGTCACCGTGGATTGCGGCGCCCTCGTCGAGCCGCTGCTCGAAGACGAACTCTTCGGCCACGCCAGAGGCGCCCTTGCCGGCGCTCGCGAGACCAAGCACGGGCGGTTCGAGCTGGCCAACGGCGGCACGATTTTCTTTAATGAAATTGCTCACCTCAGCCTCCCCAGCCAAAGCAAGGTCTTCCGGGCGATCCAGGAACGGGAAGTGACCCGCTTGGGGAGTGCTCGTCCCATCAAAATCGGAATCCGCATGATCGCTTCCTCCAGCGCCAACATCGCCCAGGCCGTAAACCACGGAGCCTTCCGCGAAGACCTATTTTACCGTCTGAGCGTCGTGCCCATCCACCTGCCGCCTCTCAGGGACCGGAAGGAAGACATCCCGCCTCTCGTCGATTATTTCCTTCAGAAATACGGCCGAAGAGCGGCTAAAACCATTTCCGGCGTGTCCAACCGGGCCATGCTGGCCTTGACCGAATATGACTGGCCGGGCAACATTCGGGAACTGGAGAATACCATCGAGCGGGCCGTCGCTCTCTGCCGGGGCAGCGAGATCGAGATGGAGGACATCGTCAGCCACGGCATCAGCATGGGCATCCCGGCGCTGACCTGGGCAGGGGGCCAATTCAAAACTCTCTCCGATATCGAAAGAGAATATATCAAAGCCGTCCTTCGCGATCAGGAAGGGAATAGAAGCCGGGCGGCGACGATCCTGGGGATCAACCGGAAAACACTATGGGCAAAGATCAAGAAATATGGCCTGGAAAGGAGGGATTCCAAATGACAAAAAAACCGTCAAAAATCCTGGTGATCGATGACGACCAGGATTTTGTTGAAGCGGTCACCGTGATTCTGGTCTCGGGCTCGCACGAAGTCACCACAGCCTCTGATCCGGCGGAAGGGAAAAAAAAGATCCTGTCCGAAAAACCGGACCTTGTTCTTCTGGACATCATGATGGACAGTCTTTTCGACGGCTATTCTTTCTGTCACGCCGTCAAAACCTCGAAAGAATTCGAGAGTGTCAGGAACACGCCGATCATTTTCGTTTCGGCCGTCAAAGAAATCGCGGGCTCCCGATTCGGGTTTAAGGGCGATGAGCAGGGAATGGCCGGGCCGGATGATTACATCGACAAGCCGGTCAAACCGGCGGAGCTTCTGGCCAGGATCGACAAGCTGTTGAGAACGTAACTCGGGCCGGGTTTAGGACGGAAACGCCCCAGCCCCCGTTCGGATAGTGCCAGGAGGCACTCTAGTCATGCCGGAACCCTTAGTCTTAATCATTGACGATGAAGAGTCCATGCGCGACGCCTGCGCCCAGATTCTCCTAAAGAACAAGTATCGCATCGAGGCCGCCGGCGACGGAGCCTCGGGGCTTCAGAAAATCCGGGATCTTCGGCCGGACGCCGTCATCGTCGACCTCAAGATGCCGGGGACCAGCGGCTTCGAGGTCCTGGAAAACCTCCGGCTCTTCGATCCCCAGATCGCGGCGATCGTCATCACCGGCTACGCGACCGTCGATTCGGCAGTAGAGGCGATGAAAAAAGGAGCCTACGACTTTCTTCCCAAGCCGTTCACTCCGGAGGAATTGCGGCTGATTCTCGCCCGCGCCCTGGAACGCCGGCGGCTCGCCCTAGAAGCCGACGCCCTGCGACGAGAAAAAAAGCTTCTGGAGGAGAACATCATCACCATGGTCTCCCACCAGCTCCGGAGCCCCCTGGTCGCGATCCAGCAGTACTTCGAGGTCATTCTGGCGGGGATCGCCGGCGATACGGCGGAGAAGCCAAAAGAGATGATCCGCAGGGCTCGAGAACGCCTTGACGCGCTCCTCAATCTCATCAACGACTGGCTCGATCTTGCCCGCATCGACAAAGGGAAGCTCGTCGGCAAGCTCGAGCCTCTCAACCTGCGCAGTTTGCTGGAAAAACTCATCGAGTTCATGAATCCGCTGGCCAAGGAATTCGGTGTATCCTTGGAATGGGCCGGCGCACCCGGTCCCACGGCCGAAGCCTTTGGAGACAAGGAGACGCTCGAACAAGTCTTCTCGAATCTCATCAGCAATGCCATCAAGTACAACAAGCCGCAGGGCCGGGTGGGCATCAGCCTCAGAGAAGACCCGGACTGCCTCGTCGTGGAGATCCAAGACACGGGCATCGGGATATCCCAAGAGCACCTGCCTTTGATCTTCGACCAATTTTTCCAGATCAGCCGGGGCGAATCAAAAAAGATGAAAGGGTCGGGACTCGGGCTGGCCATCGCCAAGAAGATCGTCGAAGCGCACAACGGTCAGATCGAAGTCTCGAGCACGCCCGGAACCGGCAGCACGTTCACGGTTCGGCTTCCGAAGGCTCCACCGGCAGGGGCGACCGATTGAAAATTCTCGTTTTAGGTCTGGGTAACGATTTCTATGGCGATGACGGAGTCGGACTCGAGGTCGTCCGAAGATTAAAGAAAGAATGGGTCGCCGCCCATCATCGACCGGCGACGGCTTGCCCGGTGGAATTCGTGGAAAGTCTGCTGACGGGAATCGCTCTCTTAGATTTGATCGTCGGTTACGATGCGCTCGTGATCGTCGATACGATCTTCAAGCCCGACCCCGTCACAGGACGCGTTCGTCTCCTCGAAGCAAAGGATGTGCGGGATATCCCCGGGCCCTCCCCCCACTATGTCTCCATCCCTCAGACATTGACGATCGGGAGGCAACTGGGTCTCAAGATGCCCGGCGTTGTCAAAATCATC
>JAPKZH010000103.1 GCA_026393905.1 Candidatus Aminicenantota bacterium | reverse complement strand
GATTGCCACGGCACAAAGTGCCTCGCGATAGGCATAAGATGGCTATTACAGCTTTGGATCATCATGGTCGCGAACATGAACTTTTCGGAGCGGCCTTCCGTATGAATAAATAGCGAGGAGGTCTGACCATGCGTGTATTATGCGCACTCGGCCTGGCGATCGTCCTTTTGATCGCGGCCGCCTGCATCATTCCCGTCTTTTTTGATCCCGAGTCGGGGGCCTGGACGCCCTCTCTCCAGAAATTTCATAGGGTCGTCTCTCTCGGGCCCGGCGGCACGCTGTCTCTGGAGAACTCGATCGGCGACGTCGAGATTCGCGGCTGGGACCAGGAGGACGTCGAGATCACGGCCGAAGAAGGCCGGGGCGATGAACGCGCCAGACGCAGCTGGACCTATTTTGGGATGGCCGGTAAACAACCCCAGGTGCAGGTGGACCAGTTCGACCGGCTGATCAAGATCAAGGCCGGCTCTCCGGAAGAGGAGAATGCCCGGCCCGTTCATTTTGTCATCAACGTCCCCCATTCCATCAACCTCACGGACATCCGGATCAATCGCGGGCACGTCCAAATCGCCGACGTCTACGGAAGCGTCCGGGTCGAGCTGGATGAAGGCGACATCGCGGTGGAAAACTTTTCGGGTTCCCTCGACCTTTCTCTCGTTCGGGGATCGGCCGAGGTCGAAGTCCTGGACCTGAGAAAGGACGACGAGGTCAGGATCACGACCAAGGAAGGGGATATCACCCTTTTTCTCCAACCCGAGGTGAATGTCCGTCTGGAAGCGACCGCTTCCAACGGCGAGATCAGCAGCGATTTCGAGCTCGGCCAGGAACTTCCCGCCAAAAAGGTCTCCGCCCAGATCGGCAGGGCCGAAGCCGCGGTGCTTCTGATGGCCCTGAACGGAGATATCCGTCTGGAAAAGATCAAGTCGCCTTGAAGGAGTGAAAAGCCATGGATGAAAGCAAAAAAGTCGTCAGGACGGCGATTTTAATCATTTTTCTTTTGGCCGTAGCCCTCGGCGTCTATTATTTTTTTATCGCCGGCAAAGGGAAAAAATCCGGCCCTGCCGAGACGGCCGTAAAAACACAGCAGTTGACGCCCGAAGAGGCCGCCGCCAAAGAAGCAACGGAGGCGACGGCGCTCTCCGTGTCGCTGGACAAGAGCGATGACCCGGTCCGGAAGCTGGTCGCCGAGCTCTCTTCGAACCCGACCTTCGCCAACTGGCTCAAGAACAAAGACTTGGTCCGCAAGTTCGTGGCGGCCGTCGATAATATCGCCAACGGCCTCAGCCCCAGGCCCCAGACGGAGTTTTTTAGCCTGGCAGGGAAATTCAAGGTCATCGAGCGGCCCGGCCTGACGTATCTCGACCCCGCGACCTACGACAGATACAACATCGTGGCCGATGTTCTGGACACGGTCAGCACGGCCGGATGCGCCAAGCAGTATCGAGATTTCAAGCCTCTCTTCCGCCAGGCCTACCGCGAGCTCGGCTACCCTAAAGAGGACTTCGATCTAACCCTGTTGAGAGCGATCATCGAAATCCTCAAAACGCCGGTGGTCGAGGATCCCATCGTTCTTGAGAAGAAAGTCACGACCTATATGATGGTCGACCCCGTTTTAGAGGGCCTGAGCTCTCCCCAGAAACACATGCTTCGGATGGGGCCGGAAAACGTCCAGCTCATCCAGGCCAAGCTCCGGGAAATTGCCCTCGCCCTCGGCTTTGCCGATAGCCAGCTTCCCAAGCCGGCCATCTACAAGCCCGTCAAAAGAAAAAGCTGACCCGCTTTTACCGGCACTTCCGTCAAGATTTTGATTCGAACAAGCGCTGCAAGCCTCTATCCGTTCTCGCTCAAGATCCCCCCACCCTCCACCATGAGCTTCGGACGGACAGGGGCATGCCGCGCCACTCATCCTTAACCTTTATCATGTAGCATGAAAACTAAAATGATTTCTCGACTTTTTATCAACGCCATTTGAACGGGTCGGGGCGGGTGAAATTCGGAACCAAATGCTCGTCCGGCTCGAAGCCTTCGGGCTGGATGAAGAGGCTTTCAAACTGAAGCTCATTAGCCCTCGTCAAAACCGCCTGGTATTCCTCGGCAGTGAGCGGCCTCTGGATTTCGGTGGGGGCGCGGTAACAGGGGTGATACTGGCTCATCAAGCTCAGGGGAACGGAACGGGGGAGATGATGGGCCAGCCAATCAAGGATGGCCAATGAATCCGCTGTCTGTCCGGGAAGGATGAGGTGCCTGATGATGAGGCCTTTCCGGGCGATCTCCTGGTCTTCGAGGACCAGATCGGAAGAGCACACGTCTAGGGAAAGAGTGT
>JAPKZH010000629.1 GCA_026393905.1 Candidatus Aminicenantota bacterium | reverse complement strand
CCCCAAGGGGATCAGCATCACGGAGAATATGACGATCAGGAATCCCTGGACGACATCGGTCCAGGCCGCGGCGATAAATCCGCCCATGACCGTGTAGATGCTGACGATGATGGCAAAGACGAGATACACGACCATGGGATTGGTGTAGGAAATGAAAGCGTGGAGCTCGCCATGCTTGGAGCGGTCGTTGAGTTCGTCATAGCGGGCCTTTTCCTCCGCGGTCAAGCCGGCGTCCAGGTCCTTTTTCAATCCCTGGTATTCCTGGAACATCTCCACGCTCCGGCGCTCCTGGGCGGTGTACAATTCCGACGGCTTGGGCGTCAACGCCTGGATCGTTTTCCCGGCGACCATGTAGCTTACGCCGCCGCCGATGAGGGCCATGACCAGGGTAAAAACGGCAAAGGCCGCTCCCAGGAATTTACTGCGGAACCGCTCGGCATAATAATCCCCGAGCGTGATGAGCCGCGATCGCCGCATGAGGGCCGTCGTAAACCAGTAGAAGGGCGTGAGGAACAGGACCAGGTACTGGATCCACATGCCCCCGATGCCTTGGCGGTAGACCTCGCGGGAAACGGCGACGGCCTGGTCGGCATTGGTCGAAGCGCCGAAATTGAGAAAGAACTGATAGAACTTCCCGAGCCGGCGACCGGCCATATAAAAATCGCCCTCGCTTTTGGTCCGGCGGGCCGCCCATTTGCCAAGGGCCAGCATGCCGACGAGATAGACGACGACGATCGTGAAATCCAGCCAGTGGAGCCCGAAAATTTGCATGCGTCCATTAAACACAAACAGGCGGCTAAAGTCAAAAATGGCGAGGGGCAACGCTTTTATTGACCTCCCCTTCGGTCTCTGCTATAAAGACTTCTCCATGTTGACGGAGTTTTTCAATTCGATGCAAAGCCTGCCCCACCTCGGGGAGGCGCTTTCGCTCGTCTCCGCCCTGCTCTGGGCGTTTTCCGTCATCCTCTTCCGGATCGGCGGAAAGAACGTTCATGCGCTCGGCATGAATCTCTTCAAAAATGTCCTGTCCCTGGCTTTCCTATTCCTGACTTTGATCGTCCTGGGCCAGCCGGTCTGGCCGGCCCTCCCCTGGAGCCATTATGTTCTATTTATAGCCAGCGGAATCATCGGCATTGCCGTTTCGGACACGCTGTTTTTTTTAGCTTTGAATATCCTCGGGGCCGAGCTGTTGGCGATCGTGGACTGTTCCTACAGCCCTTTTGTCATCGGGCTCTCGTTCCTGTTCATCGGGGAGCGCATGAATGGAAGGCAGAGCCTGGGCGTCGTCCTCATTATCCTGGCCGTTTTTCTCATCACCCAGAAGAAAAGCGACGCCCTCCTGCCCCGCAAGTTGCTTCTCACCGGCATCGGGCTGGGAGTCCTATCCATGTTTACGACAGCCGCGGGAATTGTCATGGTCAAGCCTCTGCTCGGCGGGACATCCTTTCTCCTGGCCAGCTTTATCCGGATGGTTGGGGGGGCGCTCTCGATTGCGGCGTTCCTTTCCTTTCATCCCAAGCGCAAAGCGATTCTCGAGCCCCTGGTACGGCTCGAAAATATCAAAATTTTGGTTCCCGCTTCGTTCTTGGGATCCTATCTCTCGCTGGTGATCTGGATGGGAGGGATGAAATACACCCAGGCCTCGGTCGCCTCGGCCATCAATCAGCTGAATACGATTTTTATCTTTATTCTGGCCGCGATTTTCTTGAAAGAGCGGATAACACCCCTGAAGCTGGCGGCCGTGATTTTTGCCTTTGCCGGCGCTTTTCTTGTCTCTTTTCCCGTCTGAAAAAACTTATTGCTTGGCCGCGAACTTGAGGTCGATCCAGAAGTTGTATTTCTTCGGAAGCCCTTGCATCGAAGAGCCCAAAGAAGAATCGGGAGCGTTGAAATCGGCGCCTTCTCCCCCGCGTATCTGCGTTTCCAAACTGGCCTCGCCCGTTCTGGCAACGGCCCCTTGGTCACCGACCCGACCCGCATAATTCCTTTTCATCTCGTCGGTCATCCCACCCCATTCAAAACCGACTTTGAGGGGTAGGGTGGGATCCCA
>JAPKZH010000207.1 GCA_026393905.1 Candidatus Aminicenantota bacterium | reverse complement strand
CTCATCGACGACGCCCTGCTCGACAGGTTCGAGACGGGCAAGCGGCGCCCGCGCCTGAATTACATCCAGGTTTCGCTTGACGGCTCTCGCGCCGAAATCCACGACCGGAATCGTCCGGGGAGCTTCGGCCGCGCCGTCCATGGCCTTAAGCGGCTCAAGGAGCGCGGGTTCCCCGTCCAGGTCCGGACGACGATCAGCCGTCACAATATAGACGATTTGGAGAACATCGCCCATCTGCTCTTAGAAGAAATCGGCCTGGCCTCCTTTAGCACCAATGAGGCCGCTCCCCTGGGCACAGGCTGCACCAATCGCGCCGAGACGGCTCTCACCCCGGCCGACCAGAAAAAAGCGATGGCCGTCATCGACCGGCTTCTCGCCCGCTACCCGGGACGTCTTCAGGCTCAGGCCGGTCCCCAGGCCAAGCTCAAGGCCTATCGCGAGATGGAGCGCGCCCGCCGGACAGGGGAAAAGGCGGCGGATTGGAAAATGGGCTTCCTCAGCGGCTGCGGCTGCGTATTTTCCAAAATTGACGTCCTCCACGACGGGACGATCGTCCCCTGCTGCATGCTGCCCGGGCTTGTCCTCGGCAACATCACCCGGGATTCGCTGGCTGAGATATGGCGCGACCATCCTACGCTGCAGATGCTCCGCGAGCGGCGAAACATCGCCATGAGCGAAGTTGAAGGCTGCCGGGATTGCGAATGGAACGCGATCTGCAATGGAAGCTGTCCCGGCCTGGCTCACCAATTGACGGGGGACGTCAACCGGGCCAACCCGGAGGACTGCTACCGGAATTTCATCGACGCCGTCGGAGGAGTGGATGTCCTGTCTGACTGAGGAAAAGACAGAAGCGAATGCCGCTGAAATGCGGGCGCTCGATCTGCCCGAGGGCGTACCGCCGCTTCACTCGCTCTATATGTATATCGCCGGCTCCTGCAACCTGGCCTGTCGCCACTGCTGGATTGAGCCGGATTTCAGCCCCGACCAATCGAAGGGAAAATTCCTCAGGCCAGAATGGGCGAAGAAAGCCGTCGTCGAGGCCAAACCGCTGGGACTCCAATCGGTGAAATTGACCGGCGGCGAGCCGCTTTTTCATCCGCAGTTTCGAGAAATTGTAAGCGCTATCGCCCAGGAAGGGGTCGACATTATTATCGAGACTAACGGCACGCTAATTGATGATGACCTGGCCGGGTTTCTGAGGGATGCGGGCCGCGTCCGCTTCATCTCTGTCAGCGTGGACGGGGCCAAAGTTGAAACGCACGAAGCATTGCGCGGCGTCGCGGGGAGCTTCGACAAGGCCGTCTCGGGCATCCAAACGCTGGTGAAGGCCGGATTCCGGCCCCAGCTCATATGCACGCTCCATAGGAACAACATCGGGGAGATCGCTGAGGTAATCGCTCTGGCGGAGGGCGTGGGCTGCAGCTCGGTAAAATTCAACCATATCCAGCGTACGGGCCGCGGCAGCCGGATGCATGAAGAGAAGCACGGCTTGAGCGTTGGGGAAATCATAAGGACATATCAACGCCTCGAAAGCGAATTCGTCCCCCGGGCGCGTGTTAAGGTTTTCTTTGACATCCCGATCGCCTTTTATTCGATCCGGAAGATCATAAACGGCAATCCCGGACGATGCAATGTTCTGAACCTCCTGGGTGTTTTATCGGGGGGCGAGCTTTCGCTCTGCGGCGTGGGGGTGCTCGTGCCCGAACTCATCTACGGACACCTATCCAGCGATAATCTGAAGGAAGTGTGGAAGGAAGCACCCGGCCTTAAAGAATTGAGGCGGCTCATTCCGGCAGAGCTTGAAGGAATATGCGGACGGTGTCTATTCAAAGACACTTGTCTGGGACAATGTGTCGCCAACAACTACTACGCCGCAAAAATACTTAATTTTCCTTACTATTTCTGCCGTCTCGCTGACGAAAAAGGGCTATTTCCTTCCTCCCGGAGAAAATAAAACTAATAAAACATAGAAAAAAAGCTTGACATCTTGTTGCCTTTATATCAAATATGAAAGGGGAGCTGAATATCAT
>JAPKZH010000353.1 GCA_026393905.1 Candidatus Aminicenantota bacterium | reverse complement strand
AATTTGTTGCCGGCGTGGTCCTTGGTGATGGGCATGTTGATGAAGACGTCATGGCTGAAAAATTCATTCAAAATTTTGGCTTCCTGAAGGACGTTGCCGCCGGTGATAGGGACGGACCTGAAATTGACATCGTCCCTCGGGATGAGCTTAAGCGTTATGCCTTCTTCCTGGACCACTTGGGCCAGGCCCGCGCCATCCCAGTGCTGTTGGGTGAGCCAGCTCAGGCAGTTGATTTCCCCGGCGCCGGCTTTTTTGCACATCCTGATGACCGAGCGCAGGATCTCGGGCTTGGTGAACGTCCCGGGATTCTTGCTCTGGACATTGGGGAGCAAGGCCACTTTTGATCCTTTTTGGACAAATTTTTCCATGCCGCCCACGAGCTCGACGGCCTTGGCCGTCATCGCGGCGTAGTCGCTGCCCGACGCGACGGCGATATCGATTTTGTCTGCGGCCAGCGCTGAGAGAGGCCCATCCGCCAGGCTCGAGATCAAGCGGTTGCCTAAAACCGCCGATGCTCCGACGGCTGCACTTTGCTTAATGAATTCCCGTCTTCCGATTTTATCAGCCACGATTTCCCTCCTATAGAAATTGTTATCGCTAAATCAGCATTAATTTATCATAAATTTCGAATAACTCAAACGAATCCGGAGGAGCGAATATCCTTGGGAGTGGGCCGCGAGCATCACTGACGAGAGAGCTTTGGCAAGGGATGAAGCGACCTTGAGGGATTTAGCCTAAAAATTACGGCTTTTTCGGGAAGCCTCTTTGAGGCCGGCGAGCATGTTTGAGCTGGGAGGATAAAACAGATAGGCCGAATTGTGGACAAGGACATTTTTAGACGCGGCTATCAAGCATGCGAGAATCGCAGCCGCCGGAAAAGCCGAAATTTTTATGGCGTGAAAAATCCCGTTAGGGAGCGAGTCCCTTGCCAAGGCTCTCTCGTCCAACCGATTAGCCTGAGCGCCGCTTTCCCTGCCCTTTACTTGCGTGAGTCCTTCCTTTATTATTATTGGGTCTATACGGAGAATCCATGACCATTCAATCGACAACCGTTATTTGTATCCGCCACAAGGGAAAGATCGCCATCGCCGGAGACGGCCAGGTGACCATGGGCCAGACCATCCTGAAACAGACGGCGAACAAGACCCGCCGCCTGTACAAGGGCCAGGTGCTGGCGGGTTTTGCCGGCGCCACTTCGGATGCCTTCGCCCTGTTCGCTCGATTTGAGGGCAAACTTGAGGAGTATAAAGGCAAGCTGTCCCGGGCCGCCATCGAGCTGGCCAAGGATTGGCGCCTGGACAGGGCCCTGCGCCGCCTGGAAGCTCTGATGATCGTCGCCGACAAAGAAAGCTCCTTCCTCATCTCAGGGACGGGCGATGTGGTCGAGCCGGATGACGGGATCATCGCCATCGGCACGGGCGGTCCATACGCCCTGGCCGCCGCGCGCGCCCTCGTCAAGCACACAGACCTGTCGGCCAAAGAGATCGCTCTGGAGGCCATGAAAATCAGCGCCGGGATCTGCGTTTATACGAATGACCAGTTCGTCGTCGAGGAGCTTTAAATGCCCATCCAGCTTCCCAAGAGCTTTGAAAAATCCGACGAGAAACTCCGCGATATCGACGAAGAGTTGACCCCGCAGGAGATCGTCGCCGAGCTTGATAAGTACATCATCGGCCAGAAAGCCGCCAAAAAAGCCGTGGCCATCGCCCTGCGCAACCGATACAGGAGACGCCGCGTTCCATCCGAACTGGCCGACGAAATCGCCCCCAAAAATATCCTGATGATCGGCCCGACCGGCGTCGGAAAGACAGAAATCTCGCGCCGCCTGGCCAAGCTCACCGCCTCGCCGTTTCTCAAGATCGAGGCCAGCAAGTTCACCGAAGTCGGCTATGTCGGCCGGGATGTGGAATCCATCGTCCGTGACCTGGTCCGGATGGGGGTGGACATGGTCAAGCAGGAGAAGATGGAAGAGGTCCAGGAAAAAGCCGTAGCCAATGTCGAGGAAAAGCTGCTCGACCTGCTCCTTCCTCCCCTGCGGCGGAGGGATAATTCGGTCAGCGAGGAGGAATACCAGAGGTTCAACGAAACGAGGGAAAAGCTCCGCAAGCAGCTCCGGGACGGCGCCCTTGAGGAGCGGATGGTCGAGATCGAAGTGAAGGAAAGAATGGCGCCTCCGTTCGAGATATTTTCCAACCAGGGCGTGGAGGAGATCGGCATCCAGATCCAGGAGATCCTCCCCGGGTTTCTGGGCGGAAAAGCCAAAAAGCGCAAGATGAAAATCCTGGAAGCGCGGGAGTTTCTGATTGACGAGGAACAGCGCCGGCTGATCGACATGGACCAGGTGGCCCGCCTGGCCATCGAGCGGGTCGAGCATTCCGGGATGGTTTTTCTCGACGAGATGGACAAGATCGCCGGCCGCGAATCGGGCCACGGCCCGGAAGTCAGCCGCGAGGGCGTCCAGCGGGACCTGCTGCCCATCGTCGAGGGCACGACGGTCAACACGCGCTATGGGCTGGTCAAGACTGACCATGTCCTATTCATCGGCGCCGGCGCCTTTAACGTGGCCAAGCCTGCCGACCTCATTCCGGAGCTCCAGGGCCGGTTCCCGATCCGCGTCGAGCTCACCTCGCTCAACAAGGAGGATTTCGTCCGGATCCTGACCGAGCCCGAGAATGCGCTCATCAAGCAATATATCGCCCTGCTCGAGACCGAGGACGTCCGTGTCGAGTTCACCCCGGACGCGATCGACGAGATCGCCCAGATTGCCGAGGAGGTCAACCGCGACTCGGAGGATATCGGCGCCCGCCGCCTGCATACCGTCATGGAAAAAGTGATGGAGGAGATCTCGTTCAAGGCCCCGAATGTCAAGCTGAAGAATATCGTCATCGACAAAAAATATGTCCAGGGGCAGTTGAAGGAGATCATGAAAGACCAGGATTTGAGGCGCTTCATTCTTTAATGAAGAAAATTGTCTCTTCCGCCGCGGTTGTCGTGCTGCTCCTGGCGGCCGCAGCCTGCGGAAAAAAAGGGGGAATCCTGCCCCCGTTTGTCTATGTCCCTCAAAAAGCGGAAAACCTGAAAGCCGTCCAGCGCGGCCGGCATATCCTGCTCGATTGGACCAACCCGGAGTCCTACACCGACGGCAGGCCGCTGGCCGGCATCTCAGCCATCGAGGTCTGGATTTATGAAGCCGGAAGCGCTCCACAGTCCGGCGCTCCAGTCCTTACAGCCGGAGAATTCGAATCCAAAGCCCGGCGGCTGGCCGTTATCGAACAAATAGAACCGCCCCTTCCGGCTCCAAAAAAGGAACCTCAGAAAAAAGAGGGTCTGGCCAAGCCCAAGAACATAGCGCCGAAGACCGGAGAGCAGATCTATAAATATCTCCTCACCGAAAAGGACCTGAAGTCCGGCAGGCTGCTCTTTGCGGTCAGGGTCAAGGAGGCAAAAAAAGGACGCACCTCGGATTTTTCCGACCACGCCGCCGTCAGCCCCCAGCCTCTTCCTCTGCCGCCGGGGAATATCCGGACACAGGTGTTCGAAGACCGGATCCAAATCGGCTGGGATGCACCTCAGGAGAATTTCGATCATTCTGCGCCGGCCCGCTTGAAAGGTTATTACATCTATCGAATCGACAGCAGCCATAAGCTTCAGTGCCTGAATCCCGGTCTTGTCCGGGAAGAGAAATTCAACGACGCCAATTTTCTCTTCGGCCAGACGTACCGCTATTTCGTCCGGGCGGCGGCTTCGGAGGCAACCCCTGTCCAGGAAAGCGAGGACTCGGCGACGACGGAAGTGACGCCCAAAGACGTCTTTCCTCCTGCCGCGCCGGCTGGATTGACCGCCATTAAAGGCGCGAACTTCATCACCCTCATCTGGGACGCCGGCCGCGCAAAGGACCTGGCCGGCTATAAGGTTTGGAGGCGGGAGGCCGGCCAGGACCGGTTTGTCCCGCTGACCGCCCAGTCGATCCTCGAGAACACGTACACCGACACTTCAGTTGAAAAGGACAAACGTTATGAATATGCTATAACTGCGCTCGATCGCAGCGGAAATGAAAGCCCTAAGTCGGAGACCGTGTCTGAGATCATCAAGGATGGGTGGCCATGAAAATCTACAGGTTTAAGCACGGCGACCTCATCGCCCACGGCGTCTTGAGGGAAGAGATCCTCTATCCGGTGACGGGCTCGATTTTCGATCAATTCCAATTCGGAGACAGGGGGATCCCCATTGGCGAGGTAATGCTCCTGCCGCCGGTCGAGCCTTCAAAAATCGTGGCCGTCGGGCTGAATTACAGGGACCATGCCGCGGAGCGGGGGAGTCCTCTGCCCGACGAGCCGCTGCTCTTCATCAAGCCGTCCACGGCCGTGATCGGCCCGCATGACATGATCATGTATCCCAGGATGTCCAAGCGCGTGGATTACGAGGGCGAGCTCGCCTGCGTCATCAAGAAAAAGGCCTATCAGCTGAACGAGAGAGACCGGGCCGAGGACTATATCCTAGGCTACACGTGCTTCAACGACGTGACGGCGCGCGACCTTCAGGACAAGGACAAACAGTTCACCCGGGCCAAATCCTTTGACACGTTTGCCGCGGTCGGGCCGTGCATCGCCACCGGCCTCGACCCGTCGCGGCTGAATATCAAGACGTTTCTGAACGGCAAGCTGCGGCAGTCCTCGAACACCAGGAACCTGATCTTTTCCATCCCGTTCCTCGTCTGCTTTATCTCCAACATCATGACCCTCCTTCCCGGCGATATCATCACGACGGGGACGCCGGCCGGGATCGGGCCGATGCAGCCGGGAGACCGCGTCGACATCCAAATCGAAGGCATCGGGACACTGTCCAATCAAGTGTTAACGGTGAGATAGAGGCTCGGGCTGAGCCGCGAATTTGAAGGGAGGAGATCATGAAGTTTTTCCTGGATACGGCCAATCTTGACGAGATCCGAGACGTGGCAAGCTGGGGGATCCTCGACGGCGTGACGACCAATCCGTCCCTGTGCGCCAAGGAGAGCGTGAGATTCGAGGACCTCGTCAAGGAGATCTCGAGGATCGTCCCGGGTCCGGTGAGCGTGGAATGCGTATCCGAAAAATCCCCGGACATCATCAGCGAAGCCCGCAAGCTGGCCAAGCTGGCCAAGAACATCGCCGTCAAAATCCCCATCACCATCGAAGGGCTCAAAGCGATCTATGCTCTGTGCCAGGAGGGGATCATGGTCAACACGACGCTCATCTTTTCGGCCAGCCAGGCCCTGCTCGCGGCGAAGGCCGGGGCCAAGTTCGTCAGCCCGTTCATCGGCCGCCTGGATGACATCTCGGAAGAAGGGATGGCCTTGATTGAGGAGATCGCGACGATCTTCGACAACTACCGGATTACGACCGAGATCATCGTGGCCAGCATCCGCCATCCGCGCCACGTCGTCGAGGCGGCGCTCATCGGGGCCGACATTTGCACCATTCCTTACTCGGTGATGGATAAGCTCGTCAGACATCCCCTGACCGATATCGGCATCGAAAAGTTTTTGAAAGACTGGGGCAAGGTGAAAAAATAATTGAGCGAGGCCGAGGGCCATGACCATTGAAAAAAAATTAGCGGACCTTAGGCAAAGGATTCAGTCCGCGGAGCTCGGCGGCGGCCGGGAGCGGATCGAAAAACAGCACCGGGCCGGAAAACTTACGGCCCGCGAGCGCATCAACCTGCTGCTCGATGAAGGGACGTTCCAGGAAATGGACAAGCTGGTCGTCCATCAAAGCCGCGACTTCGGGATGGAAAAAAAGCAGATCTACGGCGACGGCGTCGTGTCCGGACACGGCCGGATCGACGGCCGGACGGTGTTTATCTTCGCCCAGGATTTCACCGTGTTCGGAGGCTCGTTGAGCGCGACCAACGCCGCCAAGATCGTCAAGATCATGGACCTGGCCATGAAGATGGGGGTGCCCCTCATCGGGCTCAACGATTCCGGCGGCGCCCGCATTCAGGAGGGCGTGGCCAGCCTGGCCGGCTATGCCGACATCTTTTTGCGCAACGTTCTGGCCTCGGGCGTCGTCCCTCAGATTTCTGCGATCATGGGACCATGCGCCGGCGGGGCGGTGTATTCGCCGGCCATCACCGATTTCATCATCATGACCAAGGACATCAGTAATATGTTCATCACCG
>JAPKZH010000039.1 GCA_026393905.1 Candidatus Aminicenantota bacterium | reverse complement strand
TCTTCGAGTTCCTGAACTCTGTAGACAAGATCGGAGATGACCTGACCTGGTTCGGCTCGACGGCCTGTCCGACATTTTCAATCAAGAGCATAAAAATAGGCGGAGTCAGCCAGAAAAAATAATAGAATCCGATCTATTTTTTATGAGAGAATTGAAGACAGAAAGAAAAAGAAAATAAAGTCGCCCCGGCGCCCCTTAAAGAATCAAGGGAATTAAGGGGAGCGCGACATGCCGGAAGGTTGAGCGCAAAGAAATAGGTTCGATTTCCTTGTCAAGAGAATCTCTTAACAAACCAGACTCTTGGTTGTCGAAGATCATCCTAGGTTTCGTCGTTGCGGCCACGGGCGTCGGGGCCGGCGACCTGATCACGGCCAGCTTGGCCGGGTCGCAGATCGGCGTCGTCCTGGTCTGGGCGGCCCTGGGGGGCGCCTTCATCAAGTTTGTTCTGGCAGAGGGCATCGCCCGCTGGCAGATGGCCACCGGGACGACGGTCCTCGAAGGGTGGGTGCTGCGCCTCGGCCGCTGGGTCCAATGGATCTTTTTCGTATATTTCGTTCTCTGGTCTTATTGCGTCGGCGGCGCCCTGATCAACGCCTGCGGCGTGGCCGGAGTGGGCTTGTTTCCCATCGGCGATCCGCAAACTTCGAAGATTTTCTGGGGGATCGTCCATTCGGTCGTCGGACTGACGCTGGTTTGGATCGGCGGCTTCAGGATCTTCCAGTATGCCATGTCGTTCCTGACCGCGATCATGTTCGTGACCGTTTTATCGACGGTATTTTTGATATCGCCTGATTGGGCGGCAATAGGGAAAACGATTTTCCATCCCGCCCTGCCCAAGGGAGGAACCGCCTGGCTCCTGGGAGTGTTGGGAGGGATCGGCGGGACCGTGACGCTACTTTCCTACAGCTATTGGGTTCGGGAGAAGAGGAGGGCCGGCCGGCAGGGCGTCAAGGACTGCCGTCTCGACCTCGGGATAGGCTATGGATTGACTGCTTTTTTTGGAGCCGCCATGGTCATCATCGGGTCCAGGGTGACGGTCGAAGGCCAGGGCGCTACCGTTGCCCTTGTCCTGGCCGACCAGCTCGCCCGCGTCCTGGGACCGGCCGGAAAATGGATTTTTCTCTGGGGCTTCTGGGGCGCGGTCTTCTCCAGCCTTCTCGGCGTCTGGCAGAGCGTTCCTTACTTGTTTGCCGACTTCCTTCATCTCCAGCGGGGCATCGTCCTTGACGAAAGCCGGGATAAAAATATCACCAAGACCAAGGAATATCGGGGCTACCTGCTTGCCCTCGCCCTTGTGCCCATCCATCTTCTTTGGTTCAAAGTGCAGCAGGTCCAGCTTATCTATGCGGTGATGGGCGCTTTTTTCATGCCGCTTTTAGGGCTGACCTTGCTTCTCCTGAACACCAGGCCGGCCTGGGTCGGCAGGGAATTCAAAAACAGATGGATCACGAACCTCATTCTTATATTAATCCTTGGCTTTTTCTTGTATATCGGAGCCCAGGAGATCATCAACACAGTCGCAAGATAGGATTAAAAGAAAAGACAAGAACAATGGTGGCGGGGCGATTCCGGCGCCTCTCATTAAGCCGGGATTTTTTGACAGCCATCCTTTCCTGTGCTATAAATTCCTGACTCGATAGAAAATATGGCCAATCCCTCGGTCGATCCAAAAACATTTTTGAGCGCCTCCTTGAAGGCGTCCGCTCAAGAGCTCCCTTCGGTGTCGGCTTCAGCCTGGGGAGCATACCGACAGGGCTTTCCCCGCATCCTCGAC
>JAPKZH010000084.1 GCA_026393905.1 Candidatus Aminicenantota bacterium | reverse complement strand
ATCATCGTTCGCAACGATTCGGAAGGGCCGCGGGTGATGGCCGAGGGGGGGTTGCTCGATATCCTCCGGAAGGGAGGCTTCTACGTCGGAGAGGTCTCCGCCCTCAAGCTGACTCCAGAGGAAGAAAAAGAGTACGGTGAGTGGAATCGGGACGCCTTGGAAAGCCGGCACATCGGGCGGCTAGTGTCTGGACATCGGCTGAATGAAGGCCTGGTCATCGGACTGTTGACCAACTGCGTCGATCTCCTAGGGATGCTGGCCGGGTTGCAGCATCTCGGGCCTCCCGCCGCGACCGGAATCTTCAACGCGAGGGGCTGGCCGGCGTCAAGCCGCTGCGTGTCGGCCTGGTCTATCTCGACGCTCACGCCGACTTCAATCTGCCCGAGACGACTCTGAGCGGGATGCTGGGGGGCATGGACGTGGCCGTCGCAGCCGGCCTGTGCCTGACCCGTCTCCGCCTCAAGACCGGGCTCGATCCCGCCCTGCCGACCCGCTATATCGTCTTCGGCGGGCTTCGTGACGTCGATCCCCTCGAGCAGGAGCTTCTCGACCGCTCGGATTGTGCGTTTCTGTCCGTTGACGACTTACGCCGGACATCCCCGGAGCTCGACCGCCAGATGGAACGCCTGGGACGCCTGACGGATGTCATTTACGTCCATATCGACATGGATGTCCTCGACCCGAGCGAGGTCCGGGGGCATTCCCTGAGCGTTCCCTTGGGCCCGACCAGCCGAGAGCTTGCCGTCGCCATCGAGCGGATGTTCCGCCACCCAAGAGTTGGCGCGATCGGCATCGCCTCCCTGCCCTTCGGCGAGCGGGATCCGGATGGCCTCTCCCTTAAAGCCGCATACCGCTTGATCGAAGGCGCCCTCCGGGGCTACGGAAGCCGCTAGCCGGGGCGACATCACTCCTTCCTTGGGACGCTTTCGTCGCAAATTTTTTATCCTCTATTCGCCTTGCATATTTTAAAAAAACTTGACTTATTATAAAGATATATGTTAGCTTTTATTTGCTTATAATAAGCTATATTAGAAATTTAGTGATTGGCTACGAGGTTTGACTATGAATGATCGCTGGCTGTCGGTCGAAGAAATCGCTGCGCATCTAGGCATCACCCGCTACACCGTATATAAGTGGGTCAGCCGTTTGGGCCTGCCCAGCCACAAAATCGGACGGCTGTTGAAGTTCAGTAGAACGGAAATCGACGAGTGGGTAAAAAGACATGACGTGAAAATGACAAAGGCGATAACCTGCCAGCACCTTCTCCGGCTTTTGAAGCAAGCTTTCCAAGAAATTCAAAAATTTGGAGTAAAACGCATCGGACTCTTCGGTTCCTGCGTGAGGGAAGAAGCCGGCCATGGAAGCGATATTGACGTACTCGTTGAGTTCAGCCAGCCGAGTTTTGATAACTATATGGAGCTCAAATTTTTTCTTGAAGCGCTATTTGGCCGAGAGGTCGACCTTGTCTTGGCCGATTCCCTAAAAGAACAAATCAAACCGGATGTGATGCGTGAGGTTGTCTATGCCGAGGGATCATAAGCTGTATCTCAGAGATTTGCTCGAGGCATCGGAACGAATCCAGGAATACACAAAGAATATGAGCCTCGGGGATTTCGAACGCAGCAACATCACCATCGATGCGGTTGTCCGCAATCTTGAGGTGATCGGAGAGGCGGCCGGCAAGCTATCTCCGGAAATCAAGGCAAGGTCTCCTGAAATCGAATGGCCAAAAATAGTGGCCCTGCGGAATATTCTCGCTCACGAATATTTTGGAGTGAACACAAAGATCGTTTGGGATGTCGTTCAGAATAAACTTAGGCCGATTGGCGATGCTTGCAGAAAACTCCTCGAGGACGTTTGATCAAGTAGGGTTAATCCCGGCTAGCGCTCTTCATTGCGTCGTTGCCCGGCAAGATCCCCATGAACGTAATAGTTGGGGTCAAACCTACTCGTTACGCATCTTCCCCTGGAGAATTGTGCGTAACGAGTAGGTTTGACCCCGGCTATTTTTTGTTCTTCGTCGGCCGGAAATCCTGCAGGTATAATTCCGCCGCCTTCAAAGACAGATCTCGGGCGTCGAGGTCGGCGCGGTTGCAGAGGACGATGACGGTGAGCCCGTCGTCGGTGAAGCGCTGGATTGCCGTCCGGAACCCGATTGTCTCGCCGTAATGCCACATTCGGGCGTTCCCTTCCCACGGATTCAGGAACCAACCGAATCCGTAGTCCGCGGGTGTTCCGTCCGGTTCGGTCGGCGCTTCA
>JAPKZH010000479.1 GCA_026393905.1 Candidatus Aminicenantota bacterium | reverse complement strand
TATTTCCCCGGCTCCACGGCCAGGGCCCGGATCTTCAGGCGGCGCTTTTTGATTTCACGGCAGATAAACGCCGCGTATTTCGCAACCGGAAAAAGCCCCTGGCCTTTTGAATACCGGGGACCGAAGCCGCCTCCGAAGTCTAGGAACTCGAGGATAAATCCCTCCTTCTCCAGATCCGCGGCCTTTTGAATCATCCTGGCTGCGGCCTTGGTGACCTCGGCCAAGTCATCCCTGACCCAGCCCGAGCCAAGGTGTTGATGAAGACCTACCGGTTTAAAACCAAATTCCCTGGCTTTTTCAAAAGTCGCCAGGATTTTCTTTTCCTCGACACCGAATTTGATGGGCGTTCCGTCCGGGGAGCGGTCGCCGGCCGTGACCACCTTCGGGTTGAAGCCGCGGCCGATGCCCGGGTTCCAGCGCACGGAGACCCGGATCGCCCGCCCTTTGAACCAGCGGTCCCGGACGCTTTTCATGATCTCAAGCTGCTCGTAAGCGTCGATATTGACGGTCAGTCCGTCCACGGCAAAAGCCTGCCGGAAGTCTTCAGGGCTCACGCTCGTCCCCGTAAAAAGTATATTTCGCGGAGCGAATCCGGCGCCCAGGGCTTCATAGACCTCGCCCGGGGAGACGGCATCGATCCATGTCCCTGCGGTCTTAAGCAGCTTGAGAATCTCTCGATTGGGATTGGCTTTCATGGCATAGCAGATGCGAGTCTCCAGGTCCGTTTTCCCAGTAAATGCCCGCCGAAGCGCATCCAAATTGGCTAAGACCTGCTTTCGGCTGTAGACAAAGAGCGGAGTTCCGTGTTCGGCGGCGATTTTAGCCGCTTCCCGGCGCCCGAGATAGAGCTTGCCGTCCTTCACCTTCAAAAACCGGTTTTCCCACCAGGCCATGAGCTATTCCTCCGGGACCTTATCTTTCTCGCTTTTATTGAAAAGGTCGAGCTGGCCCTCCCGGATCTTTTGGACGATATCCTCGAGCACCGGGTATTGCTTGATTAAAGAGAGGGGAATATCGATCTTCTCCCCGCTGACCATGTTCTTGATCTGGAGGGCATTGGCCAGGGCCTGTCCGCGATAGTGATTGTTGGTGATGACGTAGACCCTGTCGGTGTCCTTGCCCAATTCCTTGATCTTTTCTACCCATTCCTCGAGCTCATCCGTCGTGTAGAGATAGTTATAGCGTTCGTCCCGGCCGGCGTCTTCCCTGAACCAATCTTTGTAATTGCGGCCGTGGAGCCTGACGTAGGAGAACTTGGGGTTGGTGACGACCGCGCCGGGCTTTATGGAATTGCGCAGGACAGGCTGGTCGATATTGCAGAAACAAACGCCCTGCTGCTTGAGAAGTTTATAAAAATTATAGTCGTCCCACGATGAATGCCGGACCTCAAGCACCAGAGGATAGCCGGAAAAAAGCTTGAACAGCCCGAGCAGATAATCGGTGTGGGCCGTCGTGTTGACATAGGACCAGGGGAACTGGAGGAGAAGAGAGGCCAGCCTGCCGGCGGCCACCAACGGCTCAATGCCGTGCTTGAACGTATCGACATCTTTTTGAGAAAAATCTTTCCGGACGTGGGTAAAGATCTGGTGCAGCTTGACCGATAAGAGGAAATCGGGGAACGGCTCGATCTTTTTGACCCAGGACAGCGCAACCTGGATGGCGGGCGGTCTATAAAACGTGCTGTTGACCTCGATGATGTTGATGTATCGTGCTAAAAAGGGGAGCGGATGAAAGCGGGAATCGTGCTTGACGGGATAGACGATCCCCTCCCAGTCGACATAACTCCATCCGGCTGTCCCGATATAATAGCTGGCCATGCTGTAGAGTCTATTCTATGGGAATCCGATAAAATTTCCAACTCAAATGATGAAGCTTGCTTTATGAGCCAATATATGAGAAATTTTTTTATAAACGATGGCTAAAAGGAAACGGGAAAAATCGGCAGCTTTGGAATTTCAAACGAGGGTCCTGGAGGCTTACGGGCGGATCCGGGACGAAATCGTCCGGACCCCGCTGGAATATTCGCCGGTCCTCAGCCGGGAGCTCGGCGCACAAATTTATATAAAATGGGAGTGCGATCAAAAGACGGGGTCATTCAAGCTCAGGGGCGCCCTAAACAAGCTCCGGTCGCTGCCAGCCGACGAGAAAAGACGAGGTGTCGTCTCGGCATCGACCGGAAATCACGGCCTTGCCCTCAGCTATGCCTCGAAGCTCGAGGGTGTTTCACTGACACTTTTTCTTCCCGACAATGCGGCACGGGAGAAGATTCAGAAGATCGAGAAATACTGCCTTGACTTGAAATTTCATGGAACGAGCTGCGAGCAAACCGAGATTCATGCCCGTCGTATCGCCAACGAAACAGGCCGGGTTTTCATCTCCCCGTATAACGATTATGACATCGTCCATGGCCAGGGAACGCTCGGACTCGAAATTTTTGAAGATCTTCCTGATGTAGACGATGTCCTGGTTCCGGTCGGCGGCGGCGGGCTCATCGCAGGGATCGGAGGCTATCTGAAATCGCGCAAGCCGTCCGTCAGGATTTGGGGGGTCGAGCCCATAAACTCCGCCTTTATGAAAGCTTCCCTTGCCGCAGGACGGCTGGTCGAGATACGGGAAAAGCCAACCCTGGCCGATGCCGTGGCCGGAGGGATGGAGCCGGACGCGGTGACGTTTCCTTTGTGTCAGGGTTATGTCGATGGCATCCTGACGGTCAGCGAGAATAGCCTGAAAAATGCCCTGCGCCGCCTTTACGAGGTCCATGCAAGAGCCGTGGAAGGAGCGGGAGCGCTTCCTCTTGCCGGCCTGATAAAGGCCCGCCGCCGGTTTCAGGGACGGAAGGCGGTTTTGATCGCGAGCGGCGGAAATATCGCCGCCGAATTGTTTAGCAGACTGATGCAACCGCACAAAAAATTATCATCCTGAGGAACCGAGCGATGTGCCGATCCGATGAACCTGTCATTGAACCTGTCATTGCGAGGAGCTTGGCGACGAAGCAATCTCCGCTTATGTCTCTCGCAATAAAAGCGGAGATTCCTCGCTTCGCTCGGAATGACCTTCCGGATCGCATTGACACCTTCTCTTCGGTCGCTCGCGATGATGGAGTAGCGACTGCGTATCCGATTACTTTATTATGACCCAAGGGAAAAAAGGATTTGCCTCACGATAGAATTTCGATTATGATTTTTTTGTCCCGGAGAATGAATAGGTTGAGAAAAGCCTGGATTCTTGTTCTGCTCTTTCCGCTTCTTTTCTGTTTTTGCCAAAAGCCCCCGAAAACTCTCTACACCATCGGCATCGTCCAGCTCATCGATTCGCCGACTGCCAACGAGACGCGGAAGGGCCTTATCCAGGCCTTGGA
>JAPKZH010000307.1 GCA_026393905.1 Candidatus Aminicenantota bacterium | reverse complement strand
GAAGTCGGAACTCCCCGTCCTCGTGGATTTTTGGGCGATTTGGTGCGTTCCCTGCAAGATGATCGCCCCCCTGGTGGATGAGATGGCCGGGGAATACAAGGACAAGCTCAAGGTCTGCAAAGTGAATGTCGATGAGAGCCTTAAAGTGCCTTCCCGCTATGGAATCCGCGGCATCCCGACGCTGTTGTTGTTCAAGGGAGGCGAGCTGAAAGAAACGATGGTCGGCGTGTTGCCCAAGGACAAGATTATCTCGACTTTGACAAAACACCTCTAGGAGACATTTCGGGGCCGCGGTTCCGGCACGGTCCGGTTCCCATTCCTGAGGAAGGATCACATGGCCGAAACATACGACGTCGTCATCATAGGCGCGGGGCCCGCCGGACTGGCCGCTGCGCTCTACACAGGCCGGGCCAGGCTGAAGACCATCGTGCTGGAGAAGGCCATTCCCGGAGGCCAGATTTTGCTGACCGATTGGATCGAGAATTACCCGGGTTTTCCGGACGGCATCGCGCCGTTCGATCTCATCGAAAAATTCCGCAGCCAGGCCCTCAAGTTCGGGGCCAAATTTATCACCGATGAAGCCAAGGACATTCGTAGAGAAGGCGAACTTTGGTTGGTCCAGGGCCATAAAACGCCGTACCCGACGCGCGCCGCCATCGTCGCCACCGGGGCGGCCTACCGGCGCTTGGGCCTGCCGAACGAGGGGCGGCTGATCGGCCGCGGCGTGTCCTATTGCGCCACGTGCGACGGAGCCTTTTTTAGGGAAAGGGACATCGCGGTTGTCGGCGGAGGAGACACAGCCCTCATGGAGGCCATTTTTCTGACCAAATTCGCCAGGAAAGTGGCGCTCATCCACCGCCGCGACCAGTTCCGCGGAACGAAGATCATTCAGGAACGGGTTTTAGCCAACCCGAAGATCGAGGTCCGCTGGAGTTCGGTCGTCGAGTCGATCGTCGGCGAGGATAATGTCGAAGGCATCGTCCTGCGCAATGTCAAGGATGATACGCGGACGACCCTGCCGGTAGAGGGCGTTTTCGTTTCGATCGGCATGGATCCCAACACGGAGTTTGTCAAAGGCCTGTTGAAGCTCAACGAATGGGGGGAGATCATCGTCCAGGCGAATATGGCGACCTCTCAGCCGGGGATTTATGCGGCCGGTGATGTGATCGATGCCTGCCCGCACCAGGTTGCCTCGGCCGTCGGGTCGGGCGTTCACGCCGCTATCTCGGTCGACGAATACCTTTCCAAATAACCGCCATCGGAATAGATCCGCTCCCCTATTTCCTTTTTTCCAGCTCCTCGACCCGGGTCTTGAGCTTCTTAAAGTCCTTGACGATGTCGTACATCTGGGGCATGAGCGCCCAGACCTTCCGCCAGTCCCGGATATCCAGGTGGGGACTCCCGGAGACAAAGGCGTTGGCCGGGATGTCCTTGGTCACTCCCGACTTTGCGGCGATGATCGCGTTGTCGCCCACCGTGATGTGATCGGCGATCCCGACCTGCCCGCTCAAGATGGCGTTCTTCCCCACCTTTGAGCTGCCGGCGATTCCCACCTGGGCCGCCAGGATGCTGTTCTCCCCGATTTCGACGTTGTGGGCGATCATCACCAGGTTGCCGATTTTTGCCCCTTTGCGGATGATCGTCTCACCGAGGGCGGCCCGGTCGATGGTCGTGTTGGCGCCGATCTCCACGTCGTCCTCGATGATGACAATCCCCTTTTGAGGAATCTTGAGATAGCTTCCGTCGTCCGTCTTCAGATAGCCGAACCCGTCCGACCCGATGACGACGCCGTTATGAATCACGACCCGGTTGCCGACCTTGACATCCTCTCGGATCGA
>JAPKZH010000028.1 GCA_026393905.1 Candidatus Aminicenantota bacterium | reverse complement strand
TCTATCGTAATTACTCAATAACTTGGGGCGGGATTTGCTATTTGGCCCGAAGCAACTTTTTATGGAAGTCGGAAACTTTCCTGATTTGTTTCTTTAGCATTCTATCGGATTCTATTATTTTCTCACCTGGAGATTTTTTGAACCATCTTCGCTCTACAGCGATCCTGGTCCGATTTTAGGGCATATTTTTATTTGCTATAGAAAGTCTCTTGTAGGGAAAAAATGAGAATTTCCCCCAGGGTCTCGTGAATCATAATAAGGCCATAATCCGTACATGGGATATAGGATTTTGGTTTTTGTGATCGCTTGAGATCGCTGCCCCCTGAACCCTAAAAGTATACTCCCTTGCACGAAAAAATTGTATTCTCTGCCGATGATCGAAGTCAAGCAGGAGGAGGACACGAGACATAGAGGCTTTTATCCGGAACATCGCCTTGAAAGGCCTCAAAGCCGACCGAAAGACCATAGACATCCTCCCCGGCTCATGATGACTTCAGTCTGACGATCAAAAATATACCGTTCTCTCCTCGGCCGCCATCAAGGCGACCTGCTGGAAGACATGGGAGGGCGGCGGCTTCTCGGCAACGAACGTCAACTTCAGATAGTCGATGATCCGGTCCAAGAGTGTCCGGGGCTGGAGTCGGGGGGCTTCATTTCATATAATAACTGAAAGGGTAGAGGAAGGCGATTGAACGAGAATCCCCGGAACCGCTTAAAAAGAGTGAATATCCTTTTCTTAGGCTTATTCTTTTTGGGGGCCTGGATCCGGTCGCTCGATGTTTGGAGGCCGGTCGATGGGCGGGTCCGGGAATCTTGGCGGGAATGTGATTATGCCGCCGTGGCCAGAAATTTTTATCGGGAGGGAATGAATATCCTCTATCCCCGGATCGACTGGCGAGGCGACGGCCCCGGCTACGCCGAGATGGAATTCCCCGTCATCCCTTGGACGATGGCGGCCCTTTACAAGATCTTCGGCTACCAGGAGGTCATCGGCAGGATCTTGGTCTATGCCTTTTCCCTCTTGACTCTCCTCATTTTTTTCTTATTGGCCAGACGTCTGCTTCCTGCCTGGGGTGCGTTCGCGGCCTCGCTTTTCTTCGGCCTCAGCCCGCTGGCCGTCCGCGTTTCGAACTCACTCCAGCCCGAAGGTCCGATGCTGTTCTTTTATGTTGCCGCAGTCTACGCCTTTATCCGGTGGCTGGAGGAGGACCGATGGATCTGGTATGGAGCGGCTTTGAGCGCAACGGCTTTGGCCATTTTGGTCAAAGCTTCTGCCGCCCATATAGGCATTTTCTTTTTACTTCTTCTTTTAGCCGATAAGGGCTTCAGGTCGCTCCGGTCGGCCAAGGTTTGGGCTTTTGGAGTCCTGGCCCTTTTGCCGAGCCTGATCTGGTATGTCCATGCCCATCACTTGTGGCTGGCCTACGGCAATTCTCTGGGTGTGTCCAATGAATATCATTGGCTGAGCTGGGATCTTTTGAAAAATCCCCTCGTCCTCCTGAAATTTCTCTTGAGGCTCCTAAAAAGAGAAGCGCTGTTTGTCTGGATGCCGCTGGGATGGATCGCCGGCTTGGCCGTCCTCTGGGTTCGGAAAAAAGAAAGAGCCGTCAGGATCGTCTTCTTGTGGCTGCTGGCCTTGGGTCTCTACTATCTCATCACGATCAGGACGACCGCGGATAGTTGGGCGGCCTATTATCATGTTG
>JAPKZH010000213.1 GCA_026393905.1 Candidatus Aminicenantota bacterium | reverse complement strand
AAAATAATGGCCTCGGGCCGCTCGACAAAGGGCCATTTTCCGTTGAATAAAAAAGCCTTCCCCTCCCTTGATGATAGCGGCATACGGCTCGCTTGGACGATCATTATGTGCTTCATTGAAAAGGAACGGCGTATCTCTTATGATAATCCTATAGGAAGACAAACCGGATGGTCAAAAGCGTGGTGTTGTTCTCCGGCGGGGTCGACTCCACGACCGCTCTTTACTGGGCCCTGGCGAAACGGAGAGCGGTCCAGGCCTTGACGTTTGACTACGGCCAACGTCACCGCTTCGAAGTCCGGATGGCCCGGAAGCTGGCAAGGAAGATCGGTGTTCCTCAAACGATCTTCAAGCTCGACCTGAAACAGGTGGGAGGCTCCGCCTTGACCGACACCTCGATCGAACTGCCCCGCTACAAAAATCTTGCCCGGATCAAGCCTGGCCCACCGGCCACGTACCAGCCCTTTCGAAACGGCGTATTCATGGCCCTGACCGCGGCCTGGGCCGAAGCCCGAGGCTTCACGGAAATCGTCTGCGGCTTCAATATCATCGATTCGCCCGATTACCCGGATACGAGGCCGGCGTTCGTCAAGGCCATGGAAAAGGCCATCAACGCCGGAACCCGGGCTGCCTTCGGCCGGCCGCCGATGAAGATCCTCGCGCCTTTGATCGGGATGAAAAAATCCGCCATCATCCGCCTCGGAGCGTCTCTCCACGCGGATTATTCCTATTCCATTTCCTGCTATGCAGGGGAGGAAATTCCCTGCCGGTCCTGCTCGGCCTGCCTGCTGCGGGAACGGGCCTTCGCCGAGGCCGGCTTCGAAGACCCCCTGATTTCGAGGCTCAAAAAGGAAGGACGACTATGAGCTGGATATTAAAAGTCCGGGACAAGTTTCATGCGGCGCACTTCCTCAAAGGATACCGGGGGAAATGCGAAAAGATCCACGGCCATACTTTCCAGGTGGAAGTGAAAATCGAAGTCGGCGAGCTCGACGACAGCGGTATCGGAATCGACTTCAACGTTATCAAGCAGAAGCTGACGGCCATCCTGCCCGACCATTCCCTGCTCAACGAAGTCTATGATTTCAACCCTTCGGCAGAAAACTTGGCCCGCCGGCTTTACACGGAGCTGCGGAAAGATTTTCCGGTCAAGGAAGTGACGGTCTGGGAATCCGAAGATGCCGCGGCCACCTACACTGAAAATCATTGAGATATTCGCCTCCCTGCAGGGCGAGGGGCTCAGGCAGGGCCAACCCACGGTCTTTATCCGGTTTTCCGGCTGCAACCTGAAGTGTCCCTTTTGCCACACCCGCTATGCCTGGAGCGGAGGCAGGGATCTCACGCCGCTTCAGGCTCTCAGAGAGGTCCAAAAAATTCGCGGCCGGTATCCGGCAGACTGGGCATGCTTGACCGGCGGCGAGCCCCTGCTCCAAGACGTCTCCGGACTCGTCGAGGATCTGAGGCAGGAAGGATTGAAAATCCAGGTCGAGACAAATGCCACTCTCTACCGCCCGCTGACCGTGGATTGGTACACGGTCTCGCCCAAGCCTCCTCGGTATTCGTACCGGCCGGAATACCGGAAACGGGCTAAAGAGGTCAAGCTGGTCGTGACGAGGTCCTTAAGCTTCGGGACGGTCGAACGGCTGCGCAAAGAATTTCCCGCCCGGATCCCGCTCCTCCTCCAACCGGAGT
>JAPKZH010000068.1 GCA_026393905.1 Candidatus Aminicenantota bacterium | reverse complement strand
ATTAAGGAGGTCCGGAAAATGGTCTTACAGATCGCCAGGAAGGATTTTCTGAACAACCTCCTCTCGGCCAGGTTTATCATAGGATTCATTCTCTGCCTAGTTTTGATCCCCTTCAGCATCCTGCTCAATATCAATGATTACCGCGACCAGGCGAATCAATACCGGCTCGACCGGGCCGCTGCGGATAAGGACATCAAAGAAGTCCGTGTCTATTCCGGTTTGAGGCCGGAGATCATCATCCCGCCCGAGCCGCTGAGCATCTTCAGCAAGGGCATCACCGGCCAAGTGGGGAACCGGGTGGGCATACGTCTCGGGGAAAAGCCCATGCTCGCGGAGGGGAAGATTGCCGCCAGAGATAATCCTTTCTTGGCGTCGTTTTTTTCCGTTGATTTCGTCCAAATCGCGGCCATCATCTTTTCCCTTTTAGCGCTTCTCTTCAGCTACGACGTCTTCACCCGGGAAAAGGAGGATGGGACTTTAAGACTGCAGATGTCCAACTCTCTCGGCCGTTCCCAGTTCCTGGCCGGGAAAGTGCTCGGCATCCTGGTGACCCTTCTGCCAGTCCTGGTCTTGTGCTATCTCTTGAGCGCCGTCCTCATCCTGTTCTCCAAAGACCTGTCGTTCTCCGAGCTCGAATGGGGGCGGATCGGCCTGCTCTTCGCCGTCAGCCTTCTCTATCTGGCCGTGTTCATTTTCGTCGGGCTCTTTCTCTCCGCCCGGTCCAAGACTTCGGTGACCAGCCTGGTCCTCTGCCTTTTTCTCTGGGTCTTTTTTGTCTTTATCGTCCCCAACCTTTCTGCCTATTTTGCCGAGAGCTTCGTCCGTGTCCAATCCCGGGAAAACCTGGACCGCGTCCTTGAAGATCTGGATAAGGAATTTGCCCGGGCAAAACGTGACCGCTTCAAAGCCCAGTCCATTTCCGAGTCGTATAATGCATGGTGGCATTCCAGCGGCGATGACGGCTATGTAGAAACCTACGGGAATTCGCGGGCGGAGTTCGAGGCGGAACGCCGGCGATCCATGGTTTCTGAGCCGCTCCGGATTGATTATGCCGATAAAAAATGGGCCTATCAGGAGGCCTATCTGGAAAGTCTAGCCCATCAAGCACGCGTCGCCGAGGGGCTTTCAGCCATCTCGCCGGCCGGAGCCTTCCGGATCCTCGCTGCGGCTGTCTGCTCGACAGATATGCGATCCCATGAAAATGAGATGGACCGAATCCGTCAATATCGGGAGGCGTTCATCCGCTATTTACAAAGCAAAAATATTTTCGCGGCCTTCCGATACATCACCCCGGCGCCTCCCGAAACGTTCCTGACTGAGGACCAGCTCATCGAAAAAAGAACCGGGGGCGAGTTTAAGAGCGTCCAGGCTCTTGAGGCCTGGGCAGCGCAGCAGAAAGATGCCCGGGCACCGTGGCTGAAGCTCAGTAAGAACAAGATCCCGGGCGATGAGCCGTCCGATTTTCCTTTTTTGGATGTCTCCGACATGCCGGGGTTCCAAGAGCGGACCAAATCCTTTTTTTCGGGCATGGAGAACTCGATCCTGACCATCGCCCTGCTTCTCATCGAGAGCATCCTCCTCTTCTATATTGGCTATGTCGCGTTCATTCGGTATGACGTGAGGTAAGACATGTTGCGGACAATTTTGAAGCGGGAGATCCTGCATAATCTCTACAGCTTGCGTTTTCAGGTCTCGCTGGCCCTCGTCCTATGCGTTTTTGTCGTGGGCTCGTTCTCCTTCGTCAGAAACCATGACGCCGGCCTTAAAAGATACCAAGAAGTTCAGGCCCAATACCTGGAAGAGCTGAGAGCCGAGGCCAAAGCCAGCGCCACGGAGTTGGCTGTGAACAAAAAGACTTTCTCCCTGCGACCGAGGGACAACGCCTTCATCTACGACGGCAAAGAAAAATACTTGCCCAACGCCATCGTCTTTAGCGCCTGGAACGTTTTTTCCTTCCTGAACAAGAGCGGCAGCACGAATCCTTTTCTCAATGCCTTCGAAGAGCTGAACTGGTCGTTCATCGTTGCCTTGATCCTCAGCTTTGTCGCCCTGCTCTTAACCTTTGATGCCGTCTCTGGGGAGAAGGAAGCAAGGACGTTGGCTTTGGCTTTGTCCAATTCCGTCTCGCGGGGAGCTCTCCTGTTCGGCAAGTATATCAGCGCCATCCTGACGTTCCTGGCGATGGTCCTGCCCGGCATTATGCTGAGCGTCCTCGTCGTCCTCTTCTCCGGCCGGGTCTCCCTGGGGCCGGCGTTCATCCTGGAAACAGTGGGGTTCTTGGTTGTGGCGATCCTCATGGCCGCCGTTTTGGCCGCGTTCGGCCTTCTTTGCTCGGTTGCGGCCCGTAATTCCAACATCAGTTTGCTTCTGGCGCTTGCCTTCTGGATCCTATTCGCCGTCGTCATTCCCAATTCAAGCACGTTCATCGCCAAAACCTTTTTTCCCATAGAGCGGACCGAGGCGATCCAAAAAAAGGTCATGGCTGCCTTTGACGACCTTAACAAGAGTGCGCCTCCGGGCAGCTGGATGTCGAATTCCGGGAATCCATTTTTGCCCCAACACGAACTGCGGGCGAACCTTCAGCGGAAACGCCTCGAGGCCGAAAAAGGCATCCGGGATGCTTATTATCAAAGCCTGTTCAGGCAATTCGAAAAAACGCGGCTGTTGACCGCGGCCTCGCCCGTGCCCCTTTTCCAGTACCTGACAGAAGCCGTTGTCGGAGGGGGCTATCCGCGCTTTCGGAAGGCCTGGGGCGACTTCCATGTCTATCAAGGCCAGTTTCTGGCCTTTTTCAAGAACCTCGATGCCCAAGATCCCAAGAGTCCGCATTGGTACAATCCTAACGAAAACGTCTCCACGACCCGGAAACCTGTCGCCTTCGAAACAGTCCCTCAGTTCGTGGAGAAGCCGATGACATTCGCCGAGAGGGTTAAGCCGACGCTTGTCTTCCTTGTCATCAACATCGCTTACGCTTGCCTGATTTTCTTCCTGAGCTTTGTTCTGTTTGTCCGGTACGATGTCCGGTAGAAGAAATCGATGGGGCCTGTCACGGCAGCGCCTCCGTCCTCCGACTTTTTTTCTCCCCCTTAATTCTCTAAGGGGGTAGGGGGATTAATAGTTTTAAAATCTTAAGTCTTCTCTAATGCTTTTTCCTCCCCCTTGATTGGCCAATGGAAGTTTAATGCTGTTAATGAAGAATCCTTTTTCCAGCTTCCCGCCACCCACTCCTAGGGGGTCCCATTCGCTGCGGGCAGAGGCATCTGCCGTGCCACCCATCATATATTTTATAAGGGGAAAAGCGCTTCTTTTATGGAGGCTGAGTAGATTTATGAATTCTCATCATCATGATATGTCTCGGAATTCTGCTATAATGGGCTTCGAGATCTCCCATGAGGATAAAAATAGAGCACTCGGCAAGATCGGCCGGGCCGCAGCCATGCTAAAGACAATCCGGGTCCTCAAAGAGAAGCTCCAAAAAAGAAAAAAATCCGACATCTATCCTCTTCGTATTTTCAAGGAGTTTGAGGACAGTCTCAACCTCATCGAGGATTTCGACCACATCGCCGGCAATTTTCTGGGCAAAATCAAGGAGGTTTGCCCGGTCCAAAGGGAGATCCTTTTCATCTATGACTCGGACACTGGTAAATTCAAGCCCTCAGCGTCTTCCGGCATCGAAGATCGTCAAAAAGAACAGATATCATTTTCGCGAGCTTCACGCCTGGTCAAATGGCTCAAAGTCAACCAGACTTTTCTCGATATTCCGCAGCGGGCCGGTGTCTTAGAATATCTTACCCAGAAGGAAACGGAAATGCTCAAAGCTCTTGGCATCGAGGTCTGTTTTCCGCTGATGTCCATGAACCGGCTTATCGGCATCCTGCTTGTCGGCACCAAGGAAAGCGGAGAGCCTTTTTCGCGGCAGGAAATCTCGTTTATTTCAAGCTTCCTTCCCCAGACAGGAATCGCCCTCGAAAATGCTCTCCTCTTTAAAGAACAGCGGGAGCGGTTCCGGCGGATGTCCAGGGCGGATAAACTGGCGACCATCGGGGAGCTCGCCGCCGGCGCCGCCCATGAGATCCGCAATCCTCTGACGGCCATCAAATCGTCCCTCCAATATCTGGAAGCCAAAGGCGGCGATCCGACATCACGGAAACTCTTGGCCTCCGCCCTTCAGGAGACGGGCCGAATCGAGGAAATCGTCTCGGCGCTCCTCTCCTTTTCCCGGCCTTCGGAAATTCGCAAGGTCAGGCACGACCTTCGAGAGACCCTCGAAGAAAGCCTGGAGCTCATCTCGTTTCAGGCCAAAACCCAGAACGTCAATATCATCAAAGATTTTTGGCCTACCCCATTGTCCGTGCAGGGAGACAAGTCTCAGCTCAAACAGCTCTTTCTCAACATCTTCCTCAATTCCATCCAGGCTATGCCGTCCGGCGGCGAGATGAAAGTGGAGGCGCTGCTCAAAGACGGTCGGAAAGTCGTGGTCGCCGTTTCGGATACGGGCGAGGGCATCCCTGAACAAAATCTGGACCGGATCTTTGACCCATTTTTCACGACCAAAAAAGGCGGCACAGGCCTCGGCCTTTCGATCTGTTACAACATCGCTAAATCCCATCAGGGCGAAATCGAAGTAAAAAGCAGGGTGGGGCAGGGGACGACAACCTTGATAAGCCTGCCCCTTTTTTGAGAATGAAGGTCAGCCATGAAATTTAAAATCCTCGTTCTCGACGACGAAAAAAACATCCGGGACATTTTCGGGCTCCTCCTTCAGGAGAACGGCTATCTTGTGGAAACCGCGGCCAGCGGCAGCGAAGCCCTGGAGAAAGCCAAGACCTTCGCTCCGGATGTCCTGCTTCTGGACATGAACTTGCCCGACATAACGGGCATGGACGTACTGTCCCGCATTCAACGCTATCTTCCCAAGTGCCAGATCCTCATCATCACAGCCTACGGGACAATCAGGAACGCCGTCGAGGCGACCAAGCTGGGCGCCTATGCCTACCTGGAAAAGCCCGTCGACAACGACGAACTCCTGCTCATGATCTCCCGGGCCCTCGAAGTCAAAAAACTGGAAGCCGAGGTCGAGGTCCTCAAGACCGAATTGACCTCCCGCTACAGCTTTGCCAACATCGTCGGCACGAGCGGGAAAATGAATTCCGTCTTCCAGATGATGCACAGGATTGCCCGAGTGGAGGGCACCATCCTGATCACGGGGGAAAGCGGAACGGGCAAAGAGCTCGTCGCCCGCGCCATCCATTTCAACGGTCCCAGGAAGGACGGCCCGTTCGTGGTCGTGAACTGCGGGGCGATCCCGCGCGATTTGATCGAATCCGAGTTCTTCGGGCACAGCAAAGGGGCGTTCACGGATGCCAAGACCGAGACGACGGGAAAATTCGAGCGCGCCCATAAGGGAACGATCTTCCTGGATGAGGTCGCCGAGTTGTCCCAAGACGCCCAAGTCAAGCTGCTGCGCGCCCTTGGAGAAAGGGAGATTGTCAAGGTGGGAGGGACGAAGACGATCCCCGTAGATGTCCGGGTCATCGCGGCGACAAACACGAAGCTGGACGAAGAAGTGAAAAAGGGGAATTTCCGGGAGGATCTCTATTTCCGGCTGGCCGTCCTGTCCCTCCGGCTTCCTCCGCTCAGGGAGCGAGCCGAAGACATCCCTCTTCTCTGCGAACATTTTCTGAGAAAGTACAGCGGCGAATTGAGAAAGGAGATTGAAGGCATATCAGAAAAGGCCTTGGAACATCTCCGCCGCTATGTCTGGCCCGGAAATGTCCGGGAGCTTGAGAACGTGATTTACGAGTCGATGGTCTTGTCCGATGACATGCGTTTGGACGAAAAAAACCTCCCGCCAAGGATCAAAGCCCGATATTCTGAGGGAGAATCGGACAGCGGTCTGGGCTGCGAGCCAGAAACTTCGGCCGCCGAGGGGGCGCTCAAGCGCGCTGGGCAACAGGCTGCAGAACGTGCCGAAAAGTCCTTGATCGAGAAAGTCCTAGCGGAGGCGGGCGGCAACAAAACGATGGCCGCGAAAAATTTGGGCGTCAGCCGAAAGACCCTTTTCAATAAAATAAAAGCCCTACGCATCCAAGGCTGAGCGAAGGCCGATTCTATCGGGCCTCTGGCTTTCCCTGATTTCGAGCCTTTTTTCTTGTATCATGTGTCCTCCTGGAGGGACAGGAATTAAATCTTGTCCTCTCGAATATTGATTGGCATAAAGGTTGCTGGCATTTCGATTGAAGATGAGCCTCATAAATATGGCGCCTTCATAAAAAGAGGAGAGAACAATGAAAAAAATCAAGTCCTTCGCGTTCTTGAGCTTGATCATTTTGTTGTCTTTGGGCGCGGCGTCCGCTTTAGCCCAGGATCGGTTCCAGGCCGGCGGTCATTTCATGCTTGGCTTTCCTCAAAACGAGTTCAAGCAGAACGTCGAGAATACAGGTTTGGGCGGCAACTTTTATTTCGCCTATCGTTTCCCCAGGAGTTTCCTTTCGGCCGGGATTTCATTCGGCTTCTTGATCTATGGAAGCGAAAGACGCGAAGAGCCGCTTAGCCTGACCATCCCCGACCTCATTGTCGATGTCAGGACCACGAATTCCATCCTTCTCTGCCATTTGTTTTTTCGACTCCAACCGCCGCAGGGCAGGTTCCGGCCTTACCTTGACGGCCTCCTCGGGCTCAATTATCTGACCACGGATACATCGATCGAAGAGCATGGTGACTGGGAGGACGACCAGATCAGCTCGAATAACTTCAACGACTTTGCCTTGAGCTACGGGATGGGCGGAGGCGTTATGGTGAGCCTTGTCGAATTCAGAAGGGTAGGAAGCGGGCGGCGCGTTGTATCTCTTGACCTCGACATCGGCGCTCGCTATCTCAAGGGGGGAGAGGCCGAGTATCTGAAGAAAGGCTCCGTCCATCGTGAGGATGGCGTGGTCACCTATGACGTCTATCGCTCCAGAACCGACCTTGTAAAGGTCAATATAGGCATCACCTTCAGTTTTTGATCAAAAAAAGACGGGGTCAAACCTACTCGTTACGCATTTTTTTCCAGGGGAGGGTGCGTAACGAGTAGGTTTGACCCCATTCAGTCTATTTTTTGATTTCTTCGGGCTTCTTGGTTTCTTCCTGCTTCTCGTCCTGTTTTTCCTTTTCGCCGGCCAGTTTGCTCTCCACTTGTTTCTGGGCTTCCTGGCTCAGCTTTTCCAAAAGATCCTGGGGGATGTTGGCGTAGATCTTGACGAAGTCGGCGGCCGACGTGATCTCAATCTTGTTCATGAGCTCGCTCACCTCGGGCTTCTGCGACCCGGCCAGCCCGCCCAGGCCTTTCAGGCCGTTGAGGAAGTCCGCGACGTCCTTGTTTTTTTTCTCGTCGGTGCCGACAGCCTTGATTTCGGCTTCCAGGCCTTTGTTCTTGTAGTCAAGATAGAAGGACAATGATTTGACAAACTGAAGATTGCTGAGGAACGGATTGCTCTCGGCCATGGTCTTCATCTGGTCTGGCGGCAGGAGGAAGGCGCTCCAGAGCATGGCCTTTTTGTTGATGGGCTTGAGGAGGGCCATCATGTCTTTGTTCTTGACGACGCTTTCCGCCTTTTTCTTGAAGATGTCGATGACGGCCTGGACCTCTTTTTCGGGGCCCAGGAGAATATTGGATTCATCCAGGAAGGCGCCGAAAACCCGTTTTTCGCCTTCTCCTTCGGTCGGGCTCGAAAACAGAGGAATTCCCTCATAAGTCTTTTCTTCCAGCTTCATATCCTGCTTTTTGATGGCGGCCATCAGTTTCTCTTTGTTGTACTTCAGGTTCACAACGCCCACAGCCG